>CAZARJ010000046.1:4686-10812 GCA_964487515.1 uncultured Conexibacteraceae bacterium
GGGACGCGACCTTCTCGCAGATCTGGATGCTGGCGACGATGGTCTTCTTCAGCGTGCTGGGGCTGTTCCTCCTCTCACAGGCGAACGGCTGAGGGTGGCGCCGTTGGCCGATTCCGGATCCCTGCACCTCCTCGCCCACGCGGGCCACTGGCTGCCCTACGTCGGCCCGGTGGTGATCGTGCTCGTGGCGGTGACGATCAGCACCGTGCGCGAGCGCGCGCGGCGCGCGGAGGAGGGGGAGGGGGAGAGCGGCGCCGGCGAGGCCGATCCGCCGCCCCTCGGGGGGGAGGACGCCGGCGAGGGGGAGCCGGTGGGCGGCGCGGACGGCGACGCCGGCGGGCCCGCCTCAGGTGATGACGGCGATCCGGGACCGCGCCGGCCGGCAGACTGAGCCGCCGCCCTTGCCGCGGAGTCGCTTGCGGCGCACCTTGGCGAAGTAGGCGCCCGATCGCAGGTTGTCGACCGGGATCGCCCAGCGCCCGCGCCGGTTGCTCCGGTCGGCCCCGAGGCGGTGGCGTCGCGACCCGTTGCCGCGCCGGAAGAGGACCACCTTCCTGCGCCGCTCGCACCTGCGCTTTCTGCTCTTGACCCGGCCGCTGAAGGCGGGAACGCTGCTCGAGATCGTCAGCTTGGTGCGGTACCGGTTCGGCTTCTTCGCGGCCGGGGCGGCGGTCTCCGCGACCGTGCTCGCGGCGCCAAGAGTCGCCAGCGCGATCAGGGCGGTGGCGATGAGCGTTCCTCTGCGCATTGCTCCCTTCGTGGTCGCTCGACCGTCGTGGAACGCATTGTTCCATTCCCGCTGCCCGGAGGGCGCACCACCCGGCCCTGTTGCCCGGCCGGGATCAGCCGTGCAGCAGCTCGCCGAGGCGCCGCTCGAGGGCGCCGGCGAGGGCGTCGCCGACCGGCCCCTCGGGCACCCGCTCGACCAGCTCGGCCAGGAAGCCGCCGACGATCAGCTCGCTCGCGAGGTCCTTGTCCAGCCCGCGCGAGGTCAGGTAGAAGAGCTGCTCGGGGTCGATCTGGGCGATCGCGGCGGCGTGCGTGCAGGCGACGTCGTCGGCCTCGATCTCGAGCCCGGGGATCGCGTCCGCGTGGGCGCGCTTGGAGAGCAGCAGGTTGCGGCAGTCCTGGAAGGCGTCGGTCTGCTGGGCGCCGACGTCGACGTAGATCATGCCGCGCCAGACCGCGGTCGAGCGCCCGTCCAGCACGCCCCGGAAGGCGAGGTCCGAGTTGGTGTTCTCGGCCGCGTGCTCCTGGGTGGTGTCGTAGTCGAGGTGCTGGCGACCGTCGCCGACGTAGGCGCCCGTCACCTTGGCGGTGGAGCCCTGCCCGACCAGCTTCGTCTCCATCCGCACCTTGCCGTTGGCGGAGCCGAATCCGAGCGCCACCCACTCCAGGGTGGCGTCGCGCTCGACCTCTGCCCGCTGGGTGGCGAACAGCCACGAGGCGGGGGAGAGGTCCTGCCCGCAGACGTAGCGCAGGTTGGCTCCCGGGCCGACGACCAGCTCGGTGACGCCGTTGAAGAGCCCCTCCATCTCCTCGTCGGCCGACAGGTAGCGCTCCCAGACCTCGGCCTCGGCGCCCTCCTCGAGCACGATCAGCGTGCGCCAGTTGAGGCTCTGCCCGGCGGCGGCCTGGATCGCGGTCAGCGAGATCGGGTGCTCGGCGCGGGTCCCGCGCGGCACGTAGACGAGGGCGCCGCCGCTCCAGCCGGCCTCGTTGATCGTCACGAAGGGGTCGTCGGCGGCGACGATGCGCCCGAAGCGCTCCCGGACCAGATCCGAGTAGCGCGCGGCGGCGACGTCGAGGGGCAGCACGGCGGGGCCGTCGGGCCTGCCGTTGCCGCTCAGCTCGGCGCTCACCTCGGCGAGCACGGCGCCGTCGACCTGGGTCAGGCCGACCGAGCCGTCGGGCGCCTGGAGCGCCTCGGTGCCGGCCGGCTCGGGGAGCTCCGTGCCCGTCGCGTCACGGCGCTCGCTCGGCGCGTACGCGCCGAGATCGAGCTTCGAGAGGTCGGTGAACTCCCAGCCCTTGACCTTCGGCCCCGGCAGGGCGAGATCGCGCGCCGCCTCGACGGCCGCCGCCCGGCGCTCGTTCAGCCACTGGGGAGCGGCGGCCACCGCGCTAGCCAATCGAGCCCTCCATCTGCAGCTCGATCAGGCGGTTCAGCTCGACCGCGTACTCCATCGGCAGCTCCTTGGCGACCGGCTCGATGAAGCCGTTGACGATCAGCTTCGAGGCCTCCTCCTCGTCGAGTCCCCGCGACTGCAGGTAGAAGAGCTGCTCCTCGCCGATCTTCGAGACCGACGCCTCGTGGCCGACGTTCGCGTCGTGCTCGTCGATGCGGATCGTCGGGTAGGTGTCCGAGCGCGACTCGGGGTCGAGCAGCAGCGCGTCGCAGACCACCTTGGAGCGAGTCTCCGAGGCGCCCTGGGCGACCTCGAGCAACCCGCGGTAGGTGGAGCGACCGCCGTCCTTGGAGATCGACTTCGAGAACACCGAGGAGGTGGTCTTCGGGGCCGCGTGGATGATCTTCCCGCCCGCGTCCTGATGCTGTCCGGCGCCCGCGAAGGCGATCGAGAGGATCTCGCCGTGGGCGCGCTCGCCGGTCAGGTAGATCGACGGGTACTTCATCGTGATCTTCGAGCCCAGGTTGCAGTCGACCCACTCCATCGTGGCCCCCTCCTGGGCGATCGCCCGCTTGGTGACCAGGTTGTAGACGTTCTGCGACCAGTTCTGGACGGTGGTGTAGCGGACCCGCGAGCCGGGCTTGCAGATGATCTCGACCACCGCGGAGTGCAGCGAGTCGGTCGAGTAGACCGGCGCCGTGCAGCCCTCGATGTAGTGGACGTCCGAGCCCTCCTCGGCGATGATCAGGGTGCGCTCGAACTGGCCCATGTTCTCGGTGTTGATCCGGAAGTAGGCCTGCAGCGGCATCTCGACCTTGACGCCCTTGGGCACGTAGACGAAGGAGCCGCCGGACCAGACCGCGGAGTTGAGGGCGGCGAGCAGGTTGTCGTTGGGCGGGATCACCGTGGCCCAGTGCTCGCGGACGATGTCCTCGTGCTCGCGGAGGCCGGAGTCCATGTCGAGGAAGAGGACGCCCTGCTCCTCGAGGTCCTTGCGGACCTGGTGGTAGACGACCTCGGACTCGTACTGAGCCCCGACCCCGGCCAGGAAGTTGCGCTCCGCCTCGGGGATGCCGAGCTTGTCGAAGGTGTCCTTGATGTCCTCGGGGACGTCGTCCCAGTCCTGCTCGGCACGCTCGGAGGCGCGCACGAAGTAATGGATGTCGTCGAAGTCGATCTGGTTCAGGTTCGCGCCCCACTGCGGGATTGGCCGGGCACGGAAGTACTCCAGCGACTTGAGCCGGAAGTCGCGCATCCACTGCGGCTCGTCCTTGTACTCGGAGATCTCGGCGACGAGGTCGCGGCTGAGGCCCTTCGGGGCCTTGTAGACGTAGCCGGTCTCGGGATCGTTGAAGCCGAACTTCTGCTTGTAGTCCTGGTTGATGTCCTTGATCGCCTCGCGTTCCGCGACCTTGGGATCGAGCGTGGCGGTGTCGGGTGGCGGGTTCATTCAGTCAACCTCCAGCTTCACTTGCCCGTCTTCGACGCGGACCTCGAAGGTCTCGACCGGCGCGAAGGCGGGGAGGGTCTTGGGGCGTCCGGATCGCAGGTCGAAGATCGATCCGTGGCGCGGGCACTCAACGGTACAGGTGGCCTGGTCGAACGGTCCTTCGGCGAGCGGGCCGTTGTCGTGGGAGCAGCGGTCCTCGATCGCGAGCAGCTCGCCGCCGCAGTTGAAGACGCCGATCTTGAAGCCGTCCACCTCGACCAGGCGACGCTCGCCCTCGGGCAGCTCCTCGATCTTGCAGATAGCGTGCTCACTCATCGATGACTCCGTGTTGATCGCACCGGACCTCGTCGTCTCGGCGCCCCCGCCCGGCGCAGCAAATTCCTACCGCCAGGGTCGGATTTTAGCGCTCCCCCCGGCCCGGCCGCGATCCGGTGCGGCGGCGGGCCGTCAAAGCGGGTAACCGAGCTGCGCCAGCTTCTCGTTCAGCAGCTCGCCGAGCCGCTCGCGCTCGGGGCCGTCCATGTTCTCACGCCACAGGCCGGGGGTGGCGGCCCGCATCCCGGCGGGCGGGCGGAGCCGGGCGCGCAGGCGGTTGCGCAGCGAGCCGAAGCGCTGCGCGCGGGCGGCGGCCCGGATCCGCGCCGGGGAGCGCCCGATGCCGATCCAGTCGTCGAGGCGGCCGAGCTCCCCCGGGGTGTCGGCGAGCAGGTCCTCGTAGCGGACCCGGTGGACCCGCTCCGGGCCGAGCATCTCGCAGGCGGACTCGACGGCCGCGGTCCGCCGCAGCCAGAGCAGCGACTCGCGCTCGATCAGCCCCATGCGCTGCTCGGGGGTGGCGACCGGGATCACCCCCTCGCGCCGGGTGCGCCAGCCGCCCGGCGAGTCGGCGTCGAGCATCGAGTCGACCACGTCGCGGCCGTCGCGGAGAAGGAAGACGAGCCGGCATCGGGGCAGCGTCCGCGCGATCAGCTCGGCGCCGTGGGAGCCGTTCGGCTCCTTGATCACGATCCAGGGCTCGCGCAGGCCATGCTCGCGCCGCGCCAGCTCCTCCTGGGCGGCGAAGCGGCCGAGGATCAGGGCGCGCAGGGCCGGCTCCCAGCTCGCCCGGTAGGCGGCGCTGAAGAAGTACGCGGGCTGATCGGCGCGCTGCTCCCAGACCAGCGAGCGGCGGGGCCCCGGCGTCAGCGCGAGATGGTTCGGGAGGTAGCTCTCGTTCACCGGAACGACGTCGGGGCGGGGCCCCGAGAGGCGGGGCCGGTCGAGCCCGGTGGCCGTCTCCGCGACGTGCCAGGGGTGGGCGAGCAGCCGCAGCAGCCAGGAGCTGCCGGACCGGGGCGAGCCCATGATCCAGACCAGGCGCCGCTCGATCGCGTCGAGCCCGCCGTCCGTGGCCCCGCCGGGTCGCTCTGCGTCCGCGTCCGCCATGGCGCGTCAATCTAGCCGCCCATGGGAACGGGGGCCGCCGCGCCCGCGATCCGCCCCGGCGTGCGAGGCTCCCCGCATGCCGACCCCCGCCCCGCGCGCCGATCCGGGAGGCCCGCCGCGGGCGCGGATCGCGATCTGCATGGCGACCCACGAGCCGCGGCCCGACCACCTGCGGCGCCAGATCGCGTCGATTCAGGGCCAGAGCCGCGGGGACTGGGCGTGCGTGATCAGCGACGACGCCTCCTCGCCCGCCGCCCGCGCGGAGATCGAGCGGGCGATCGCCGGCGATCGCCGCTTCACGCTCTCCGCCGCGCCCCGCCGGCTCGGCTTCTACCGCAACTTCGAGCGCGCCCTGCAGCTCGCGCCCGCGGGAGCGGAGCTGATCGCGCTCGCCGACCAGGACGACGTCTGGGACGCGGACAAGCTCGAGGTCCTGGCCGCCACGCTCGACGAACGCCCCGGGGCCCTGCTCGCCTTCAGCGACCTGCGCATCGACCTCGACGACGGCACCCGCTTCTCCGACACCTTCTGGTACCTGCGCCGCAACGAGCACCGGAGCATGGCCTCGCTGCTGATCGCGAACACGGTCACCGGCGCGGCCTCGATGCTGCGGCGCGAGCTGCTCGCCGGGGCGCTGCCCTTCCCCGCCGCCCCGGGTGAGCCCTACCACGACCACTGGCTCGCCCTCTGTGCGCTGGCGCAGGGAGAGATCGCCTATGTCGACCGCGCCACCTACACCCACGTGCGCCACGAGAGCGCCGTGACCAGGCGCGCTCAGCAGCCGTGGGCCCGCGACCTCCGCAGCCGCGCCGAGCTGCGTCGCGCCCGCCTGCGGGCCCGGTTGCGATCGCTCGCCGGCGGGGGCGGCCGTCCCTCCCCGGGCTGGGGCCACGTCTATCGCCACCGCTACCTGCTGCTCGCCGCCTTCGCCCGCACGCTCCTGACGCGCTTCGGCGACGTGCTCGCGCCCGCCCACCGCCGCGACCTCGAGCTCCTGCTCGCCGCCGACAGCTCCCTGCGCGGCAAGGCCTGGCTGCTGCTGCGCTCCCTGCGCCCCTACCTCGGCCGCAACGAGACCCTGGCCCAGGAGCGCCGCCTGCTCGGCGCCGTCATCTGGCATCG
>CAZARJ010000047.1:0-10745 GCA_964487515.1 uncultured Conexibacteraceae bacterium
GAGCAGCTCTTCTCGACCCTGCGCCGCGCCGGCCTGCTCACCTCCCAGCGCGGGGTCAAGGGCGGCTACCGCCTGGCGCGGGACCCGGAGGAGATCACCGTGCTCGAGGTGATCCAGGCGCTCGACGGCAAGCTCGGCGAGGAGGAGAACGAGGCCGGCGGCATCTGGGCCGAGGGCGTCGAGGCCCTGCGCGCCGTCTTCAGCGGCGCCACGATCGCCGACGTGGCCCGCCGCGAGGAGGCCGAGGCGGGCTCGGGGATGTATTACATCTGAGCCAGGCCGCCGGCCCGCGCCGAGCGCCGGGGTCGCTGCCGGTCCGCTTCCGGCGGGCACCCGTCCACGAACCCGACTTTTTCGTGGCTATCGAGCGAATTAATCGGGTTCGTGGGGCGTGGCGGGCGGGGGCGCTAACGGCCCTCGCGGGAGGGGTGGGTGCCGCCGGGGGCGAGGATCGCGACCCCGAGGGCGGCGCTGAGGATGGAGCCGCCGAGGATGCCGAGCTTGGCGGCGTCGGTGAGCGCGGGCTCAGTGAAGGCGAGCGAGGTGATGAAGAGGGAGACGGTGAAGCCGATTCCCCCCAGGGCGGCGATCCCGGCCACGCCGCGGCGGTCGACGCCGGTCGGGAGCTTGCCGGCGCGCAGCCGCACGGCGAGGCTCGTCGCGGCGCCGATCCCGACCAGCTTGCCGAGGAAGAGGCCGGAGGCGACGGCGACGGCGGTGCGCAGGCCGTCGCCCTCGCCGAGCGCGCCGCCGCCGATCTCGACGCCCGCGTTGGCGAGCGCGAACAGAGGCAGGACGAGGAAGCTGGAGAAGGGATGGATGCGCTCCTCGAGCTGCTCGAGGACGGGCCGGCCGTTGAGCGGGCGGGCAGGGGTGAGCAGCGCCAAAGCGACGCCGGCGATCGTCGCGTGCACGCCGGACTCGTGCATCGCGATCCAGATCGGGATGCCGAGCAGGACGTAGGGCCAGATCCGCTCGGCGCCGAGCCGCCGCAGGAGCACGACGCCCCCCAGCCCGGCGGCGGCCGCGGCGAGCCAGAGGGGCTCGACGTCGCCCGCGTAGGCGATCGCGATCACGGCGATCGCGGCCACGTCGTCGATCACCGCGATCGAGACGAGCAGGATCTTCACCCCGACCCCGACCCGGGTGCCGAGCACGCTCACGGCGGCGATCGCAAACGCCGCGTCGGTCGCCATCGGGATGCCCCAGCCGTGCCCGGCATCGGTGCCGCCGGCGATCAGCAGGTAGATCGCGATCGGCAGCAGCACGCCCCCGGCGGCGGCGAAGACCGGCAGCGCCGCCGCGCGCCGCTCGCGCAGCTCGCCGACGACCAGCTCGCGCTTGATCTCGAGCGTGATCAGGAAGAAGAAGATCGTCATCAGGGCGTCGTTGACCCAGGCGCGCAGGTCGGCCTCGATCGCCAGCTCGCCGACGCCGATCCGCAGCTTCGTCTCCCAGAGCGACTCGTAGCCCGCCGGCGAGCCGAGGTTGACCCAGAGCAGCGCGGCGACGCTGGCGATCAGCAGCGCGAAGCCGCCCGATGCCTCCGCGCGCAGGAAGCCGGCCACCGGATCCAGCGCCCGCCGTCGTCTGGATCGGTCGCTCACCCCGGGGACGTTATCTGGGCCCGCCGGGCCCGCCGGGGCCGCCCCCGGCGATAAGTTAGGCGCGATGGGCGGAGCCGCGGAGCCACGACCGACGCTGAGGATCGCCTCCGAGGCCTCCGGGATCGTGGGCGAGACGCCGATGGTGCTGCTCGGCCGGATCGGGGCCGGGCTGGGCGCGGAGATCGTCGCCAAGCTGGAGTGGTTCAACCCCGGCGGCTCGATCAAGGACCGGATCGGGGTCGCGATGATCGACGCCGCCGAGGCCGAGGGGCGGATCGAGCGCGGCCGCACGGTGATCGTGGAGCCGACCTCGGGCAACACCGGGATCGCGCTGGCGATGGTCTGTGCGGCGCGCGGGTACCGCTGCATCCTGACCATGCCGGAGGGCATGAGCCGCGAGCGCGCGTCGCTGCTGCGCAGCTACGGCGCGGTGGTGCGCGAGACGCCGTCGCTGGGGGGGATGAACGAGGCCGTCGACCTGGCGCAACGGATCGTCGAGGAGCACGAGGACGCCTACATGCCGCAGCAGTTCGACAACCCGGCCAACCCGGAGGTGCACCGGCGCACGACGGCGGCCGAGATCTGGCGCGACACCGGTGGCGAGGTCGACGCGCTCGTCTGCGGGGTCGGCACCGGCGGGACGATCACCGGCGCCGGCATCGGCCTCAAGGAGCGCAACCCGGACATCCACGTCCTCGGCGTCGAGCCGGCGGCGTCGGCGGTGCTCTCGGGCGGCGAGCCCGGGCCGCACCGGATCCAGGGGATCGGCGCCGGCTTCGTGCCCGGGGTGCTCGACCGCTCCGCGATCGACGAGGTGATCGGGGTCGAGGACGAGTCGGCGATCGCGACCGCGGAGCTGGCCGCGACCCGGGAGGGGCTGATGGTCGGGATCTCCTCCGGCGCCGTGCTGCATGCCGCGATCGAGCTCGCCAGCCGGCCGGAGATGGACGGCAAGCGCATCGTCGCGGTCTGCGCGGACTCCGGCGAGCGCTACATGTCGCTCCCCTTCTTCGGCAGCTAGCCGGCGGGGCGCACCTCTACGCTTTGTCGCGATGCGCGGACTGCGAACGCTGAGCAGGATCGTCAAGGAGGTGCGCGACGACGTCGCCGCCGCGCGCGACCGCGACCCGGCGGCCCGCGACGCGGGGGCGCTGGAGATCCTCGCCGGCTGGGGCGGGGTGCAGGCGATCCTCTCCCATCGCGTGGCGCACTCGCTGCACGGCGCCGCGGTGCCGGTGCTGCCGATGGTGATCGCTTACGCGACGCGCGCCGTGACCGGGGTCGAGATCCATCCCGCCGCGCGGATCGGCGGCGAGGTGTTCATCGACCACGGCTCCGGGGTCGTGGTCGGCGAGACCGCCGAGATCGGCGACCGGGTGACGATCTACCAGGGCGTGACCCTGGGCGGGACCGGCTTTCAGCGCGGCAAGCGCCACCCGACGGTCGAGGACGACGTGACGATCGGCTCCGGCGCCAAGCTGCTCGGCCCGATCCGCGTCGGCCGGGGGGCCAAGGTGGGCGCGAACACGGTCGTGATCGGCGACGTGCCCGAGGACTCGACGGTGGTCGGCAACCCCGGCCACACGGTGCGCGTGCGGGGGCGGCGCCCGGACGGCCCCGACTTCGACTGGATCCACCTGCCCGACCCGGTCGCGGACGCGATCAAGCAGCTCGCCGAGCGGCTGGAGCGGATCGAGCGCCGCCTCGAGGCCCTCGACGGCGAGGCGCCCGAGGCCGAGGTGCGCGAGCTCTATCCCGAGCGCGAGGGGCCCTCTCCGGCCGGGGGCTGAGCCGGGGCGGGGCGCGCCGCGAGCGCCTCTATCCTCGTTGGCGTGGAGCGCGCGGCGACCGAGAACGGCAACGGAGACGCGGGTACCGCCGGCGCCGCCGGGGGGGACGTGGAGCGGGCCGGCCTCGCGGGCGCCGACGTCGCCGAGCGCGCCGAGCCGGACGAGGAGCTGCCGCTCGGCACGGGCGCCCCGCTGAGCGCCGGCGCGACGCGGGTCGAGTCGCTGCTCGCCGATCTCAATCCGGCCCAGCGGCGCGCGGTCGAGGCGGGGGAGGGGCCGCTGCTGGTGCTCGCCGGCGCGGGCTCGGGCAAGACGCGGGTCCTCACCTACCGGATCGCCTCTCTGCTGGCGACCGGGATGGCGCGGCCCGGCGAGATCCTCGCGATCACCTTCACCAACAAGGCCGCCGGGGAGATGAAGGGCAGGGTCGAGGCGCTGGTCGGCAACGCCGCGCGCGTGATGTGGGTGATGACCTTCCACTCCGCCTGCGCCCGGATCCTGCGCCGCCACGCCGACCGGCTGGGCTACAAGAGCGGCTTCACGATCTACGACGAGGCCGACTCCCGGCGCATGGTCAAGCGCTGCATGGCGGAGCTCGACGTCGACCCCAAGCGCTACCCGCCGCGCTCGATGCGGGCCCAGATCTCGGGCGCCAAGAACCGGCTGCGCGACGTGGAGACGATGCGCGAGGAGCAGGGCTCGCACTTCGAGGCGACCCTGGCCGACGTCTACGAGCTCTACGAGCGCCGCATGCACGCGGCCAACGCGATGGACTTCGACGACCTGCTGCTGCGCACGGTCAACCTCCTGGAGCTGTTCGGCGACCTGCGCGACCGCTACGCGCGCACCTTCCGCCACGTGCTGGTGGACGAGTACCAGGACACCAACCGGGTCCAGTACCGGCTCCTGCAGCTGCTCGCCGGCGAGCACGGGAACCTGTTCGTGGTCGGCGACGACTCGCAGTCGGTGTACGGGTTCCGGGCCGCCGAGATCCGCAACATCCTCGACTTCGAGCGCGACTTCCCGGATGCCGAGACGGTCAAGCTGGAGCAGAACTACCGCTCCACCGGGACGATCCTCGACGCCGCCAACGGGCTCATCGCCCACAACCGCGAGCGGCTCGAAAAGCACCTCTGGACCGACGCCGAGCGGGGCGAGCCGGTGACGATCGCCGAGCTCGGCGACGAGCACGAGGAGGCGCGCTGGGTGGCCGGGGAGATCGACCGCCTGGTCGAGGAGGAGGGGATCGGGCGCGACGAGGTCGCGGTCTTCTACCGGACCAACGCCCAGAGCCGGGTGCTGGAGGACACGCTGGTCCGCTTCGACGTCCCTTACCAGGTGATCGGCGGGACCAAGTTCTACGAGCGGGCCGAGATCAAGGACGCGGTCGCCTACCTCTGCCTGCTCGCCAACCCCGACGACTCGGGGGCCCTGGCGCGGGTCATCAACTCGCCCCGGCGCGGCATCGGCCGGACCTCCGAGGGGCGGCTTCTGGCCTGGGCGAACACGACCGGGATCAGCCCCCTGGAGGCGATCGGGCGGGTCGACGAGATCCCCGCGCTGGGGACGGCGGCGAAGAAGGCGATCGGGCGCTTCGGCGAGCTGATCGCGAGCCTCACCGAGCGCGCCCGCCGCGGCGGGCCGGTGGCGGAGCTGCTCGAGGCGACGCTGGCCGAGTCCGGCTACATCGAGGCGCTCGAGGCCGAGCGCACGGTCGAGGCGGAGGGGCGGGTGGAGAACCTGGAGGAGCTGGTCGGGGTGGCCGCCGAGCTCGACCTCAACCGGGGGCTCGAGCTGGAGAGCGACGGCGGCGTGGACACCGAGGACGGGCTGGCGCCGCTGCGCGGATTCCTGGAGCGCATCGCGCTCAACAGCGAGCAGGACAACCTGCGCGACGACGAGTCGCTGATCACCCTGATGACCCTGCACAACGCCAAGGGGCTCGAGTACCGCGCCGTGTTCATCATCGGCTGCGAGGAGGGCATCTTCCCCCACTCGCGCTCGGTCGAGGAGGGCAACCTGGAGGAGGAGCGGCGCCTGGCCTACGTCGGCCTGACGCGGGCGCGGGAGCGGCTCACGCTCACCTACGCGCGCCGGCGCAGCAGCTACGGCGGCGCCCCCGGCGGCTTCGGGGTCCCCTCGCGCTTTCTGGCCGAGATCCCGGCCGAGCTGGTCGAGCGCCAGGGGACGAGCGACCGGGCGACCGGGTGGGGGTCCCCGCTCGGCGGCGGCTCCGGGACGGGCCTCGGCGGCCCGGGGGCGGGCGCCGGCGGCGGCTTCGCCGCCGGGCCGGACCGCGCGCAGGGGGCGCTCTCGCTGGCGGTCGGCGACGACGTCGTCCACGCCTCGTTCGGAGCCGGGGTGGTGACCGCGGTGGAGCCGGGCAACGTCGTCGTGGTCCGCTTCCGCGGTGGCGGGGGCGATCGCAAGCTGATGGCCGACTACGCGCCGATCCAGAAGGCGAGCTGAGCGCGATGGGAAGGATGGGCGCATGGCGGCGGAGCTGATCGACGGCAAGGCGATCGCGGCGGGGCTGCGGGAGCGCGTCGGGGAGGTCGTCGCGCGGCGCGTCGCGGGCGGGGCGCGGGCGCCGGGGCTGGCCACCGTGCTGGTCGGCGACGATCCGGCCTCCCACGTCTACGTGAACAGCAAGCGCCGCGCCTGCGAGGAGGCCGGGATCCGCTCGATCCACCACGAGCTCCCGGCCACGATCGGCGAGGCCGAGCTGGTCGAGCTCGTCGGTGGCCTCGATCGCGATCCCGAGGTCGACGGGATCCTCGTGCAGCTCCCGCTTCCGGAGGGCCTCGATCCGGACCGCGTGCTGGCCGAGGTCTCGGCGCGCAAGGACGTCGACGGGCTCACCCCCGCGAACGCGGGCCTGCTCGCCCAGGGCCGGATCGGGGTCCGCGAGGCGCTCGACCTGGAGCCGGAGGCGCCGCCGCTGGGGCTCGTCCCCTGCACGCCCGCCGGGGTCGTGGAGCTGCTCGAGCGCAGCGGCGTCGAGCTACGCGGGGCGCGGGCCGTGATCGTCGGGCGCTCGACGCTCGTCGGCCGGCCGCTGGCGAGCCTGCTGCTGAACGCCGACGC
Organism: uncultured Conexibacteraceae bacterium; assembly: GCA_964487515.1. GTDB lineage: Bacteria > Actinomycetota > Thermoleophilia > Solirubrobacterales > 70-9 > RHKX01. The sequence continues at coordinate 6,485 of CAZARJ010000047.1, forward strand.
GACCGTCACGACGTGCCACTCGCGAACCCCGGATCTGCCCGCGGCCTGCCGGGCGGCGGAGATCCTCGTCGTCGCCGTCGGGCGGGCGGAGATGGTCCGGGGGGACTGGATCGCGCCCGGCGCGACCGTGATCGACGTGGGCATGAACCGCACCGACGCGGGGCTGGCCGGCGACGTCCACTTCGAGAGCGCCGCCGCGGTCGCCGGGAGGATCACGCCGGTGCCGGGCGGGGTGGGTCCGATGACGATCGCGATGCTGCTCGCGAACACGGTTCGCGCCTCGATCTGAGCCCCGGGCCGAAGCGCCCAGGGCATGGTTTTCAGCCGTGGCGGCGTATAGGCTGCTCATCGTCCCCTACAACCGGTCCCGGAAGGGCCGTGAGCGAGGAGAGAGAGAGTGGATACATCCAGAGTCGGCCGGGGGGAGATGATCGCCGCCGTTTCGGCGGTCCTCCTGTTCCTGTTCATGTTCATCTTCGACTGGTTCGGGATCGACGCCTCCGGCATCGGACTCGACGCGTCGAGGGGCTGGAACGCATGGCAGGCGTTCGACTTCATCAACATCATCCTGTTGATCACCGTGCTCGTCGCTGTCGGCGCTGCGCTGCTGACTGCCAACGCGCAGAGCGTCAACGCGCCGGTCGCGATCAGCGCGATCACCGCCGGGCTCGGGATCCTCAGCGTCCTGCTGATCCTCTTCCGGATCATCAGCCCGCCCGACCTCGACATCGGTGGCTTCGGCCTCGACACCGGCTTCGATGTGGGCCGCAAGATCGGCGTCTACCTCGGGCTGCTGGCCTCGATCGGGATCGCCTACGGCGGCTGGCAGGCGATGCAGGAGGAAGGGACGTCCTTCAGCGACCAGCGCGATCGCTTCGGCGACGGCGGTGGCACCCCGCCGCCGCCGCCCCCCGCGGACACTGGCAGCGGCTCGCCGCCGCCCCCGCCGCCTCCGGCTCAGTGAGCGAGGCGCCCGCGGCCTGAAGCCCGGGCCTGAACACGACGGTCGCTCCGATGGGGCGGCCGTCGTTGTTCGGCCCGTCAAACGAAACTGCGAGCCAGGGAGCGACCGCCGTGAGCAGGCGACCTCTGTTCCACCCGCACAGCGACTGCTGAGAGCACTGCAAACGCTGGCGGCTCATTCAAGTTCGCCGCCAGCGAAAGGTTCCGCGCTGTCGCCCCAACCTTCAGCCCTGCACCTCGACGAATTGACGCGACGTCGACGCAGGCGGCCAGCGCAACTCATGGACCCGGAGTGCGCAAACGCAATTCGTGGCGGTCCAGGTCATGATCTCCTGAGCAGGGACCGACTCCTGGTCTGCGACATTGAATGTGGGGCCGGAAGTCGTCTTCCCCAACCCCGTCCGTAAATGGTGCGTCCCTACTTGCGCGAGGTCTTCGAGCCACCACGATCATGGTGGCCGCTTCAGGTCTCGCGCAATCGGATCGCGAGTTGCGTCATCAAAAGGAACCCTCGGTAGATGCTTTCGGGAACGGCACCGACAATGGCTCTCCGAACCTGCCCAGCGGGCGGCGCTCGTCAGCCAAGCCTGCCGAACTGACGCAACAACCGCGGCACGCGTGATAACATCGACACCGTCGGCTACAGATGCCGGTGGGAAGTTGGCGACGCGGGAGGGGGAAACATCTTGAACAGAGGGGAAACACAGCAACTCACGCGAAGCGGGCTGCGTAGCTCTGACGGAAAGGCGATGAACGGGGGCGTCGTCGACGCCCGCCATCGCCACACTCTCGCCCAGAGCCGGGCGAGGATCGAACCGGGTCGGCAAGGCGGGAGCGGATGAACGCTCGGAAGAGAGGTCTCTAATGAGAAACGAGCCGCTCAGTCCGTCTTTCTGGCTTCTAGCCGCGGCGGTGGTTGCACTCGGAATTTCGCCAGGGTTAGGCTGGGTTCATATCGGGGGCTCCTCATTGCAGGTTGCGGGCACGTCAGTACTGGCTCGTGAATTTTTTCCGGTCAGCCCCTTATTCCTATACGGCGCCGCCGTGCTCGGAGCAATTGGCACATTGCGTTACGCCCGGAATCGTAATGCAGGGTCCGTCGCATTTTGCAGGGCTGCCGGTGTTATCGCCATCATCGTCGCTGGCGCCGCCGTCTATCAAATCGTGAAGGAATTCGCCGATAGCGCAGATGAAACGCCGGAATTGTTTGATTTGATCAAACCCGTTGGTACCGGGCTTTGGATCGCTGCGGGTGCGGCACTGGTGTTGCTGTTCAGCGGCAGAGCGGATGCCAACTCCACGGTCCGGCGAGGTTCCGCAGCTCCTCAAATCGACGAGCTTGATTCAGCGGGCAATGGTGACATTGAGGTAGGTGACGATCGATCGCCGCAGGACGGCGCAGTAGTCTCTCCGGCAAGCACGCCAACTCCATCTGCGGGATGGTATGAGGATCCAGATGACACCGCCTTATGGCGCTACTGGGATGGGGGTAAGTGGACGGGGCACAGATCACCGAGATGAGTGGCACGGGACGTGAACGTCAGCATGACTGAGTGAGGTCGCACGGCTATAAGCGGGCAAGGGGGTCAGCTTCTTGGACATCCGTAGACCCGTCTCCGGGCGGGTGTGAGTCGATAGCAAGCAACTGCCGTCTTAACGACAGCGGTGGGCGCTATGTATGTTCCACGTTGGGGCGTCACCGAACCGAATGCTCACCTATTAATGGCACTAAGAGAGGGGTAATGGGATGACACGAACATTGGGGATTACCGTTGCGCTCCTGATGATGATCGGGGCAACATTGGTTATGGGTTGCGGTGAGGCTAACGTACAGGTTGTAACCACGACCCAAACAACCACTGCATACGAGGACCCGACTGTTGCGGACGAGGGAGCGGAAGGCTTGCCCAATGCTGACACTTCCGAGTCGTCGGAGCACGAGACCGGGGGCATCTACGAAACGTATTTGTCGGATCTGGTTCGATCGGATAGCAAAAGACTTCAAGCCGAGCACTCAGTCGAAGAGGGCGGCGCTGCGATTGGACGGAAGCGGTTCCAGAGAAGTATGACGTGGCAGGGAGAGTCGTTCGACGATGGTAGTCCGTACTCCGGTTTCGAACTGGCCATGCGCGCGGGCGACGACACCTTTTCAGCGGCTGTAGGGCTCTCCCGCTCGACTACGGGTCCAGGTGGAATCGTCATGGAGGTTCGTGCGGACAATGCTCGCCGGGGAAAGGTTCTCGACCGGCACGTGTATAGGACTGGAGATTCCGCTAGGCGAGTCAGCCTCGATGTATCCCAGGTGAATCGATTGATTTTCATCTTCGACGCTCGCGATTACGCGGATAGGGTCTTGTTCGGTGGGGACTACGAGATGGTGTTCGGGAATGCAAGACTCGCATCCAGAGGTGGTGCTTCTGGCGATAGTGATCCGACAGCGCCCGTAGACGAGTAGATTCTTGTCGCGGCGATGGTCCGATGAGGGAGCCGTGCGGTCCGGGGCGTGATCAAGAGCTGCCTGTTGGGCGCCGTTAGCGACGAATGGCGCCTGGATTGGTGATCGTCCGCGTTGCTTGGGTGCCTTAGGTCCGGTTGCGAACGAGTTTGGGTGTGTTGGGCCCTCGATTCCGGTACCCCCCGTTTGTGCGTGAGGTCCTTCTTCGCGAGGCGTCGAGCCTTCATCCCGGGGCGGGGCTTCATACAATGCGCCGCCATGCTCGATCGCGAACAGGTCCTGCACGTCGCGCGCCTCGCGCGGCTGCGCCTCGACGAGGGGGAGGTGGAGCGCATGTCGCGCGAGCTCTCCGGCATCCTCGAGCACGTCGAGGCGATCTCGGCCCTCGATCTCGAGGGGGTGGAGCCGACGACGCACGTGATCGAGCTCCAGAACGTGCTCCGGGCCGATTCCGTGCAGCCCGGCCTGAGCCGGGATGAGGCGCTGGCGGGCGCCCCCGATCCCGGCGAGGACTCCTTCCGCGTGCCCTCTCCGCAGGCGTGAGCGAGCCGCGGCAGCTCGGGGTCTCCGCGGGACTGGCGGAGATCGAGGCCGGCAGGCTCTCGGCGGCGGAGTGGTTCGACGCGTGCGCCTCCGCGCCCGACCCGCTCGGCGCCTACCTGTGGCGGGCCGAGCCGGGGAGCGGCGGGGCGGCAGCCGGCGGATCCGGCCGGGGAGTTGGCGGCGGGCAGCCCGCCGGCGGGCTGGCGGGCGTTCCGGTCGCCGTCAAGGACATCTTCTGCATCGTGGGCGGGCCGACCACCCCGGGCTCGCGCATCCTCGAGGGCTACGTCCCGCCCTACA
>CAZARJ010000048.1:0-10733 GCA_964487515.1 uncultured Conexibacteraceae bacterium
GCCGCGCGCGGGAAGGCCCCGGGACGGGACCTATGTCGTCGCGGAGGCCCGTGAGCGGGACCTACGCCCGCGAGGGGTCGATCGCCTCCTGCTCGCCGGTGGCGGGCCGGCCGTCGGCCTCCGGCCCCGGACGCAGCGGGGCGCCCGAGACGGCGCAGGAGTAATCCTCGCCGAGCCGGTCGGCGCCCCCGGCGCCTCCCTCCGGCTCGCCCTCGAGCACCTCGGGCTCGATCCCGAGCCAGGCGAACGCCGCGCCCAGCGCGGCGAGCCCGGCACAGACGATCATCGCGATCCGGAAGCCGTCGGCCATCGCCTCGGGGTCGTAGAAGGCGCTGCCGCCGAGCCCCGCGATCAGGGGCAGGATCGCGACCGCGAGCAGGCCGCCGACGCGCGAGACGGCGTTGTTGATCCCCGAGGCGATGCCGACGTGACGGGCGGGCGCGGCGGCGAGCACCGTCGCGGTGACCGGGGCCACGACGAGGGTCAGGCCGATGCCGAAGACGAGCACGCCCGGCAGCACGGATGTCACGTAGCCGTCGCCGGGGTCGATCGCCGTCATCAGCAGCATCCCCGCGCCGAGGATCAGCGGCCCGAGCGTGAGCGGGACGCGGGGGCCGATGCGCTGGGCCAGCGCGCCCGAGCGGGCGGAGAAGCCGAGCATCACGAGCGTGATCGGCAGCGAGGCCGCCCCGGCGGCGAGCGGCGTGTAGCCGAGGCTCACCTGCAGGAAGGCGACGAGGAGGAACATCACGCCGCCGAGCGCCGCATAGACGACGAACGTGATCAGGTTGGCGACGCTGAACTGCCGCGCGGAGAAGATCTGCAGCGGCATCATCGGGTTGGGGCTGCGCCGCTCGGTGACGAAGAAGGCGACCAGGGCGGCGACTCCGAGCACGCCGGTGACCGCGATCACCGCGGCCGAGCCGTCGCCGGAGCCCTCGATCAGGGCGTAGGTGGTCGCGGCGAGCCCGAGGGCCGCGAGCGCCGAGCCGCGGATGTCGAGCGGCCCGGCGGCCTCCGGGTCGCGGCTCTCGGGCACGAAGCGTGGGGCCATCAGGGCGACGAAGGCTCCGATCGGCAGGTTGATGAGAAAGATCGCGCGCCACGAGACCGCCTCCACGAGCCAGCCGCCGAGCAGCGGGCCGATCGCCGTCGCCACCCCGGTGAAGCCGGACCAGGCGCCGATCGCGCGCGCCCTGTCCTCGTGGCGGAAGCTCGCCTCGATCATCGCCAGGCTGCCGGGCGTGAGCAGGGCGCCGCCGACGCCCTGAAGCAGGCGGGCCGCGATCAGCGCCTCGGCGCTGGGGGCGATCGCGCAGAGCAGCGAGGCGACCGTGAACCAGGCGACCCCGACGACGAAGATGCGCCGCCGCCCGAAGCGGTCCCCGAGCGAGCCGCCGAGCAGGATCAGCGCTGCCAGGGTCAGCATGTAGCCGTTCAGGATCCACTGCAGGGCGCTGGTCGGGGCCGAGAAGTCGGACCCGATCGAGGGCAGGGCGACGTTGACCACCGTGCCGTCGAGAAAGGCGATCCCGGAGCCGAGGACCGCGATCGCGACGATCCAGCGCCCCGTGCGGCTGCTGAGCCCGATCTGGCCCCCGCGGGCGGATTCGCCGCCGTGCTGCGCTCGCTCGCTCACCTGGCTCTCCTTCTCGATGCGATCGGCGGACCGCCTCCATCGCGGCTCCGCCCGTGGTCAGGATCGCAGGTAAGTCGCTGCACGGGGGAGCGCACGCGCGCGATCGGGGTGGCGCCCGGGGCGAAGCGGCGCTACCGTGGCCGGGAGAGAAACTCCGGTGAACGCCGAATCAGGCGGCGCCGAGCCGGGGTAGAGCCGCGGACCTCAGGGGTGGGAGAGATGGAGATGGGAAGCACCGAGGCCGGCCCGAGGCAGGATGGCCCGAGCCTCGGGCCGGTCGCGCGCCAGGCGCTGGCGGCCGCCGTCGAGCCTCCCGTCGACGGCGCCGTCGAGCGGGAGCGGACCCGGCAGCAGTACCGGCTCGCCTCGATCCTGTTCATCGGCGGCGGGGTGGGGGCGTTCATCCCCGATCTGCTGCACCGCCCCGAGCATCCGCCGACGATCTTCCTGCTGCCGCTGCTGGCGATCGTGAGCGGGATCGTGACCTGGCTGCTCGCCGGGCGGCTGGAGCGGAAGTGGATGCATCTGATCGCGGTCGTGGCGACGCTCGAGGTCGCGCTCACCGCCGGCCTCGCCGACCGCTCCTTCCAGATCTACCTCACCTTCGTCGTCATCTACGCCGCCTACGTCTTCAGCGACCGGCGCGCGATCGCCGCGCACGTGCTCTTCAACATCGCGATCGTCTTCGCCCCGCTGGTCTACGACCCCGAGGACGCGCGCGTGGTGCTCATCGACGCCCTGGTGCTCACGCCCACGCTGCTTCTCGCGGCCGGCACCGTCGCCTTCCTGCGCGAGCGCCTGGCCGAGAGCGAGGCCCGCTACCGCGAGCTCTCCGAGCGCGACCCCCTGACCGGGATCGGCAACTACCGGATGCTGGGCGAGCGCGTCCCCCGGGAGCTGCGCCGCGCCGCCCGCTACGAGTATCCGGTCGCGGTCCTGATCCTCGACCTGGACGGGTTCAAGCTCGTCAACGACACGCTCGGCCACCAGCAGGGCGACGTCGTTCTCCGCGAGGTCGCGACATCGCTCGAGGCCGAGATCCGCGGCCACGACATCGTCGTCCGCCAGGGCGGGGACGAGTTCGCCGTGGTCGCCCCGCGGACCGGCTTCGAGGAGGCGGCGCTGCTCGCCGACCGCCTGCGCGCCGCGGTGGCCCGCATCGCCCCGGCGGGCGGATCGCTCGGCGTCACGATCGGCAGCGCGTGCTTTCCCGCCGAGGCGCAGACGATGGAGGGCCTGCTGGCGGTCGCCGACGACCGCCTCCGCGCCCTGAAGGCCGAGCGCTCCGAGCCCGCGCCCCGGCGCGCCGACCGGGCGCGGGACTGAGCCCCGGCCCCGCCTGCCACGAACCCGACTTTTTCGGTCCTATCCGGCGAATTTGTCGGGTTCGTGGGGACGGAGCCCGCGAGCCCGCCCGGCGAGCCCGCCCCGCGGAGCCCGGCGCCGGCCGGGCGCGCAATAGGCTGCGCCGGTGGACGTCGATCTCGAGGGAAGGGTGGCGCTCGTCACCGGCGCGGCGAAGGGGCTGGGCGCGGCCACGGCGGCGGCGCTGAGCGACGCGGGCGCGCGCCTCGTGCTCGCCGACGTCGACGAGTCGGGGGCGGAGCTGGCGGAGCGGCTGGGCGCCGCCTTCGTGCGCGCCGACGTCAGCCGCCCCGAGGACAACCGGGCGATGGTCGAGGTGGCGCGGGAGCGCTTCGGGGGGCTCGATCTCGTGCACCTGAACGCGGGGATCGCGAGCGGGATCGGCCTCGGCGACGATTTCGACCTGGACCGCTACCGGCAGCTCATGGGCGTGAACCTGGACGGCGTCGTGCTCGGCACCGTCGCGGCGCTGCCCGCGCTGCGCGAGCGGGGCGGGGGCGCGATCGTCGCGACGGCCTCGCTGGCCGGCTTGACCGGGGTTCCCTTCGACCCCCTGTACGCGGCCAACAAGCACGCCGTGGTCGGGCTCGCGCGCTCGCTCGGCCCCGGCCTGGCCGAGGAGGGGATCCGCTTCAACGCCGTCTGCCCCGGCTTCGCCGAGACCGCGATCATCGCTCCGATCCGCGAGGCGCTGCTCGACTCGGGCGTGCCGATCATCGCCCCCGAGCGGGTGGCGGAGACGGTCCTGCGCCTGTTCGCGGGGACGATGACCGGCGAGTGCTGGTTCGTCCAGGCCGGCCGCGAGCCGGAGCCCTTCGGCTTCCGCAACCTCCCCGGCCCGCGCCCCGCCGGGGCCTGACGAGATTCGCGTGCTACGAGGGGGCCTGTGCGGATATCGTGTCTTGCGCATGGGAGAGCGAAACGGAGCCCCGCCCCACGGGCGCCCGGCGCGGCGCGGCGTGATGCTCGCGGGCATCGTCGCCGGGCTCCTGGCGCTGGGCGTCGGCGCGGCCGGGGCGAGCGCCGCCCAGGTGCCGACCAGCCTCGTCTTCTACGCAGCGTCGCCCGCCCCCGCGGAGAAGGTGATCCTGGCCGGGGCCGTGTTCTCGGCGCGCACCCGATGCGTGAAGGACCGCAAGGTGAAGATGGTCGTCAGGAACGCCGGAGGCAAGACGGCCTGGGACGTCACCCGGACCAGCCCGGAGGGCTCCTTCGCGCTCGTCGGAGCCTTATCGGAGCTCCTCGCGGCCGATCGGGCCCAGATCGTGGCGACCAGGAAGCGTTTCCGCAAGGGGTCCGACTGCGCCCCGGAACGCCTCGAGGTGAGGGTCGCCGTAGCTCGCGCCGCCGCCCGCTCGGCCACGCCGCTGGCCGCTCGGGGGAAGGTCACGGGGAGCACGGTGAGGGGGCTGGGGATCGACGGCATCGACGAGGACGGCGCCGCGTACGGCATCGTCACCTCTCCCAAGCCCAGGTGCCTGCGCGGTCGCACCGTGAAGTTGTTCAGCGTCCTGGAGAACGGCGAGCGGGTGTTGCTCGACTACGGCCGCACCAGCAGGGGCGGGGCATGGGCCGGCCACGTCACCGCCGCTCAGGACACGGTGGCCGAGCACTACCTCGCGGTGCTGAAGCGGAAGAAGTACAGGCGCGGGGGCAAAAAGCGGGTCTGCGCCGGCGACCGTCACGCGTTCGGCCAGATCTCCATCCTCCGCGGCGGGCACGCGCCCGGCTGGTAATCACCGCGGGACCCCCGGGCCCGTCGCTGCCCGGCCCGCTCGCCTCCGATCCACCCCTCCCGCCAGATGGGTGAGTCGACCGGATCACGCCGGGGTCCGCGAGCCGCCGCCGCGTCAGGGGCGCCGCCAGCGCGCGAGCTGGTAGCGGAGGGATAGCTTCCGCGCCCCGCGCTTCCCGTGCACGACGAACGCCGCCCCGGGCGGGGGATCGGCGAGCAGCGACCCGATCAGCGCCGCGTTCGCGCTGCCGCCCGACCCGCGCGCCAGCCACTCGTCGAAGTCCATCTCGATCGGCACCAGCCGCTGCTCCTCCAGCTTCAGCCCGGCCTCGTCGCCGAGCGCGAGCAGCCGCTCGGGTGTCAGACAGGCCCAGTGCGAGGGGTCGCGGAGCCGCTCGATCTCCTGATGCCACGCGGCGGCATCGGCGTCGCCGCCGGTCACGTGATCGCCGACCACGACCGTCCCGCCGGAGCGCACGACGCGGGCCATCTCGGCCAGCACCCGCCCCGGTGCCGGGATGTGGTGGAGGCTGAAGCGCGTGATCGCTCCGTCGAACGACCCGTCCCCGAGCTCCAGGTCCGTCGCGTCCCCGAGCTCGTAAGTGACGTTTCCGAGGCCCGCGCCGGCCGCCAGGCCGCGGGCGCGCTCGACCATCGCCGGGGTCAGGTCGACGCCGGACACCGACCCGACGTGCGGCGCCAGCGCCCGGCTCACCAGCCCGGTGCCGCAGGCGAGCTCCACCCAGCGCCCACCGGCGGCCGGGGCCGCGATCTCCACCAGCGCGTCGAGGGTGGCCGCCGCGCTCATCACCGGCGCCGTGTCGAAGGTCGGCGACTGGTGGCTGAACTCCTCCCTGATCCGCTCCTCGTGCACGCCCCGACCCTATTCCACCCCGCCGCCACCCCGCCAGGCCCCGCCGCTGGCATGCCGCCACCGCCGCCGCCACCCCGCCAGGCCCGTCGCTGCCACCCCGCCAGGCCCGCCGCTGGCATGCCACCAGGCACCGCCACTCGCACCCCGCCAGGCCTCGCCGCTGGCATGGTGGAACGCCAGCATGTGGGCGTTATCCGACCCACTGGCCGGGGACGCCGCTGTTTCGGGGGCGCCGCTGATTGTCTGGGAGCGGGGAGGGGTCCGCGCGCGGTCCAGCCCCGCCATGGCGGCGTGGGGAGTTGGGGAGCGCTCGGGGCCCGCCGGGCTCAGGCGGGGATCGGGCGGGGCTTCACCGGGTGGCGGCCGGCGCCTTCGCCGCTCGCCTCGACCGCGTCCTCGCGTCCGCTCATCCGGCCGATGCGCACCGAGATCAGCGCCAGCAGGACCATGAGCAGGATGTCCATGGTCAGGACGAGGATCGTCGCCGGCGTCCAGGCCCACAGCGGGGCGTCGTCGCGGCGCTCGAGCTGTAGCAGCGTGGTGTCGCGCGTCATCTCCCGCGTCACCTGGGGCTCGGCCGGGTAGCCGGCGAAGCCGACCGCGGCGTCGGCGGGCATGCGGACCGGGGCGGCGAGCATCGTGCGCCCCTTGTGGATCCGCACCAGCGACTTCCAGCTGCCGCCGATCGGAATCGGCTCGGTCGTCCTCAGCGTGCCGTCGGGCCCGCGCTCGAGGGCGTTCAGGAAGCGCCCGCCACCCTGCCAGGCCATCACCGAGGTCCAGGTGGCGTCCTCGGCCAGCGAGGGATCGCTGAGCCGCACCGTCGCGTCGGCGACGGGTCCGGTTCCGCCGCCGGGGACGGTCGCCTGGTGCAAGTTGCTGAGCGCGATCGTGGCGGTGACGCCGCGCGGGGAGTCGACCACGGCGGCGTTGATGCCGAGGCCGATCGCCACCAGCGCGGCGGCGCTCGCCAGCGCCAGCGGCATGCGGCCGGAGGGCAGCTCGCCCCGCAGCGCCTGCGCCATCAGGGCGCCGAGCAGGCCGCCGGCGACGCCGGCGGCGATCGCCACCGGGATCGCCTCGGGGAGGATCGCGGCGGGCCAGGGCAGCGGCATCGCGAGATGCGACCAGCCGTAGTTGGCGGCGAAGCCGATCGTTCCGACGCCGAGCCCGGCGACCGCGCCGAAGCGGACCGGGGAGCGCCACTCACCACGCACCGCGAGCAGCTCGATGATCAGCGCCTCGGCGATAAACAGCGGCATCGAGGGCATCGTGGTGTCGAGCGGCCCGCCGATCACGAGCACCATCGCGACCTGCATGGGCAGCCACGTCAGCAGGGCGGCGAAGGCCCCGCCGCGGCCGGCGATCAGCCGGGCCAGCACCATCGCGTGGGCGCCGCCGAAGGCGAGCATCATCGGCTGCCAGATCTCGCGGTACTGGGGCACGCCCCAGTTGAACTCGTGCAGGGCGGCGGTCCACAGGTAGAGGAAGATCCCGGCGAGCAGGGCGGGGATCTGTAGGCGCTTGAAGCTGCCGCCCCCGAACGGCTCCCGGCCGGCGGTTCGCGAGCCCTCGGCGAGCAGCAGCGTGGCGCCGCAGCCGGCCGCCATCACGCCGCCGATGAACATCGTGTGAGTCGGGCCCCAGAGGGTCACGTCCTGGCCGAAGATCCGGTGCCAGAGGTCGTCGAGCGGGAAGCCGGCCATCGCGAAGCTCGAGGCGGCGAGCAGCAGCAGCCCAGCGGCCGGGACCGTCCCCACCCCCGGCACGTAGAAGGCGACGGGGCTCGACTTGCGCCGGTCGGTGGGGGCGAGCCCGACCGAGAGGATGCCCATCAGGAACGTCCCGAAGAGGCCGATCAGCATCGGGTAGTGGGCGGCGGTGCCGAGCGGGCCCTCGTCGCGGCCCTGGTCGATGTGCAGGCCGATGTCCCAGCTGGCGCCCCAGATCGTCACGACCGAGAACGCGATCGCGCCCAGCCCCGGCAGCGCGGCCCAGCCCGGCAGGCCGAGACGGGACTCGAGCGCGTCGAGCAGGCGCCGCAGCGGCCGGGCGCCACCACGGCGGTAGGCGACGATCATCTGCAGCGTGAGCAGGGTGAGCAGCGTCGTCCCGCAGGCGACGATGATCAGGTCGGTGGTCGGTGCGCCCCCGGCGGGCTTCTCGACCGCGCCGAGCAGGGTGGCGAGCGCAGCGCTCATCGGGCTCTGGCCTCCTCGGCCCCGGAACCCCGGGCTTCGCTCTCGCCGGTCCCCTGCTCGGGGGCGCCGTTCGCGACCGGCGCGGAGGGGCCGACGCCGTCGGAGGCCGCGGCGACGCCGAGCAGCGGGTCGCGGGCGGCGTCTGTCCCGGCCTCGGTCAGCTCCAATGCGGCGGCGAGCTTGCGGCTGCCCATGGCGCGGCGCTCGAAGAGCGGCTGCAGGATCCCGCGCAGGGCGAGCGCGCCGCCGACGAAGCGGGGCGCCCAGGCGCGGGCGCGGCGCTTCGCGACGGCGTCCTCGATCGTGTCGACGGCGACCGTCAGCGGCACCGCCCGGCGCACGAAGCCCGGCATCAGGCTCTCCATCGCCTTGGTCGAGGGATGCTCGAAGCTGGCGCGGACGAGGTCGGTGTCGATGAAGCCGAAGTAGGCGCAGCCGACGCGCGTCCCGGTGCCGCGCAGCTCCTGGCGCAGGCAGTTGCTGAGCGCGTCGACGCCCGCCTTGGAGGCGGCGTAGGTGCCCATCAGCGGCGCGTGCGAGGCGGCCGCCAGGGAGGCGACGTTGAGCATGTAGCCACGCCGTGCGATCACGCTCGGGGCGGCGGCGTGGATCGTGTTGAGGACGCCGATCAGGTTGACGTCGATCTCGCGCCGGAGCTGCTCGAGCGGGGCTGTGGCGAGGGCGCCGACGAAGTGCAGGCCGGCGTTCGCGATCGCCACGTCGAGGCCGCCGAAGCGCTCCTCGGTGGCGCTCACCGCGCGCTCCAGGGCGGCGCCGTCGGTGACGTCGGCCTCGATCGCGATCGCCCGGTCGCCGAGTCGCGCCGCGAGCTCCTCGAGGCGCTCGGGCTCGAGCCCGACGAGGGCCACGTTGGCGCCCCGGGCGTGGAGGCGCTCGGCGCTGCCGGCGCCGATCCCGCGCGCCGCTCCCGTGATCAGGATCGTCCGTCCCTCGATCGACCAGCTCATCGCGCGTCTCCCTTCGTGCTCGTGCTTGCAGCTGTCGCCGCCGGCGCGGTCGCGCTCGCGACCGCCGCCGTGCTCGTGGTGGATGGCTCGCGCAGGGCGGGCTCGAAGCGATGCTCGCCGTCGTCGATCGACGCCAGGGCGCGGCGGAAGCTCAGCGACGTGCTCGGCCACAGCGTCGTGTTCTTGCCGTTCGCGTCCAGGTACCAGCTCGTGCAGCCGCCCGCCACCCAGACGGTTCCCTTCATGCGGCGCTGCAGCTTCGCGTTCCACTCCGTCTGCGCCGCGAGAGTGGGCTCGACGGCGGCCGCGCCGCGCTCGTCCATGCGCCGTAGCGCGGCGAGCACGTAGCGGATCTGGGCCTCGATCATGAACACCTGCGAGGTGTGGCCCGTGCCCGTGTTCGGCCCCGGGATGATGAAGAAGTTCGGGAAGCCCGCGATCGTGGTGCCGCGGTGAGCCTCCATGCCGTCCCTCCACGTCTCCGTCAGCTCGGCCCCCGCGCGCCCCTTGATCCGCAGCGAGCCGAGCGGGTCGGTGGCGTGGAAGCCGGTCGAGAAGACGATCACGTCGGCGGGGCGCTCGGCGCCGTCGGCGGCGCGCAGCCCGTCGGCGGTGATCCGCTCGATCCCGTCGGTGACCAGGCCGACGTCGTCGCGGGCGAGCGCCGGGTACCAGTCGTTGGCGAGCAGCACGCGCTTGCAGCCGATCGCGAAGTCGGGCGTCACCTTTCGGCGCAGCTCGGGGTCGGAGATCGCGGCGGCGATCGCGCGCCGGCCGCGTACCTCGAGCGGGCGGGTGAAGGCGCGGCTGACGGTGTTGCCCAGGCCCATCCACTCCTGCAGCGCCCAGATCGTCCCGCGCAGGCCGCGCTGGGTGAGCGGGACGCGCCGGAAGAGCTCCTGAAGGGCGCGCGGGATCGGCCGGTCGGGCTTCGGCAGCACCCAGGGCGCCGTGCGCTGGTAGACGTCGACGTGGGCTGCCTTGGGGGCGATCTGAGGCACGATCTGGATCGCGCTCGCGCCGGTGCCGATGACCGCGACCCGGGCGCCCTCGAGGTCGACGTCGTGATCCCACTCGGAGGAGTGGAACCAGGGCCCGGCGAACTCGCCGATCCCGTCGATCTCGGGGTAGGCGGGACGGGCGAGCGGGCCGGGCGCGGCGACGAGGTTGCGCGCGGTCAGGGCCGGCTCGCCGCCGACCTCGATCCGCCAGCGCTGCGCCGCCTCGTCCCAGTCGGCGGCGGTGACCTCGGAGCCGAAGCGGATCCGGGAGCGCACGCCGAAGCGGTCCGCGCAGTCCTCGAGGTAGTCGCGAATCTCGTGGTGAGGCGCGTAGAGGCGGGACCAGTCCGGCTTCGGCGCGAAGGAGAACGAGTAGTAGGGGGCGGGGACGTCGCAGGCGCAGCCGGGATAGCTGTTGGCGCGCCAGGTACCGCCGAGGCCCTCTTCGCGCTCCAGGATCACGAAGTCGTCGCGGCCGGAGCGGCGCAGCTCGATCGCCATGCCGAGGCCGCCGAAGCCGGAGCCGACGATCGCAGTGTCGTGGTGGGGTGGGGACATGCGTTGGTCCTCTTCCTGCCGGCGCGCTCGGGGACGAGTCCGGGCCTGCCGCCGCTTTGTAACACAAGTGTAGCTACGCCAGCGTTACATGTCGACCGGCGGCCTGCGGCGCAGGTGGCATGGACTTCGACCCGCATGCGGGCCCGATCCGGCCCGCCCCGGTTGCGGCGGGCGGGCGTGGGATGCTTCGGCCCTATGGCGAGGGGCCCCCAGCGCGCTGCGAGGCTGCCGGCCGAGGACCGGCGTCGCGAGCTGCTCGACGCCGCGCTGGACGTGATCTCCGAAGAGGGCTTCGATGCGGTGAGCGTGGAGGCGGTCGCCCGCCGCGCCGGCGTCACCCGGCCGGTCGTCTACGACCTCTTCGGGGACCTGGAGGGGCTGCTGCTGGCGCT
>CAZARJ010000049.1:0-9084 GCA_964487515.1 uncultured Conexibacteraceae bacterium
GCGTACTGGACCGGGATCCGCCGCTGCCCCTCCTGGACGTAGACGATGCCGACGATCACGGCGATCGCGATGAACGGCATCATGACCAGGAAGACCTGATCCGGCGTCGTCCACCAGGCGGCGATCCCGCCCGGCAGCCCGGAGACGATCGAGGCCATGATCATCAGCGAGATCCCGTTGCCGATCCCGCGCTGGGTGATCAGCTCGCCGAGCCACATCAGCAGCACGCAGCCCGCGGTCAGCGAGATCACGACCAGCATCAGCTTGGCGAAGGTGAGCTCCCCGACGACGCTCTCGCCGGAGGCGCCAAAGGAGCGGAACAGGAAGACGTAGCCGAGCGACTGGCCGAAGGAGAGCCCGACGGTCAGATAGCGCGTGTACTGCGTGATCTTCTGCTGGCCGACCTCGCCCTCCTTCTGGAGCTTCTCCAGCGAGGGGACCACGACCGTGAGCAGCTGCAGGATGATCGAGGCCGTGATGTAGGGCATGATCCCGAGCGCGAACAGCGACAGCCGCGAGAGGCCGCCGCCGCTGAACAGGTTCAGGAAGCCGAGGATGTCGGAGCCGGCGAAGTTCTCGCTCAGGTTCTTGACCGCGTCCGCCTCGACCCCGGGCGCCGGGATGTAGGCGCCGAGGCGATAGAGCGCCAGCATCGCTGCCGTGAAGAGGAGCTTGCGCCGGATCTCGGGGATCGCGAAGGCGTTTCCGAGCGTCTTCAGCATCGGGCTAGGAGTCGATCGTCTCGGCGCTCCCGCCCGCCGCCTCGATGCGCTCGCGGGCGCCGGCGCTGAACGCGTGCGCGCGCACGACGAGCCGCTTGCTGAGCTCGCCGCCGCCGAGGATCTTGACCGGATGCCTGCGGGTCGCCAGGCCGGCGGCGCGCAGCGTCTCGGGGGTCACCTCGGCCCCGTCCTCGAAGCGCTCCTCGAGCGTCCCGAGGTTGACCGGCTGGGTGTGCGTGCGAAAGCTCTCGAAGGGCATCGACATCTTCTTGTTCGGGCCGCGCAGCTTCCGCATCCGCATCTGGATCGGGTTCTGCCCGCCCTCCCGGCCCACGCGCCGCTTGCTTCCCGCGCGTGCGCCGGCGCCCTTCTGCCCGCGTCCCGAGGTCTTGCCGGTCCCCGAGCCGTTGCCGCGGCCGACCCGCTTGCGGCTCCGCGTCGAGCCCGGCTTGGGACGCAGCCCGTCGAGCGCCACGTCCTCTGCCTCCAGGCGGCCCATCAGGAGCCCTCCTCGACTTTGACGAGATGCTCGATTCGGCGCAGCAGGCCGCGCAGGTGGGCGTCGTCGTCGCGCGTCACGCGCTTGCCGATCCGGCCCAGCTTCAGGGTCCGCAGCGTGTCCCGCTGCCGCGGGCTGGCGCCGCTCGCCGACCTGACCTGCTTGATCGTCAGCTCGCCCATCAGGAATCCTTCTCCGGCTTCACGGCCGGCTCGGAGCCGGCGGCGGGCTCGGACGCGCTCGCGGCCGGCTTCGCCGCCTGCCCGGCCTCCTCCGGCTCCGCTCCCCCGGCGCTCGCCTGCGGCGCCGGGGCGGGCTCCGGCTCGGCGGCCGGAGCGGATCCCGGAGCGTCCTCCTTCGCGGCCGGCGCGGGCGCCTCGGTGGCGACGGCGACCGGATCGACGGCGCCTGAGTCCTTCGCCTCCACGTCCTCGGGCTTGCGCTCCGCCTTCGGCAGCCCGAGCACCTGGCGGATCGTCAGCCCGCGCAGCTCGGCCACGTCCTCGGGCTTGCGCAGCCCGCGCAGGCCCTCCATCGTCGCCTTGACCTGGTTGATCGGGTTGTTGGTGCCGATCGACTTCGTGAGCACGTCACGGATCCCGCCCAGCTCGAGCACCGCGCGCACGCCGCCGCCTGCGATCACGCCGGTTCCCTCGCTGGCCGGCCGCAGCACGACGTGGCCGGCGCCGAAGCGGCCGATGATCCGGTGCGGGAGCGTCTGCCCGTACTTGGGGATCCGGATCAGGTCCTTGCGCGCGTTCTCGACCGCCTTCTGGATCGCCAGCGGGACCTCGCGGGCCTTGCCGTAGCCGATCCCGACGACGTCGTTCTCGTCGCCGACGGCGACCAGGGCCGTGAACGCGAAGCGCCGGCCGCCCTTGACGACCTTGGCGACCCGGTTGATCTCGATCACGCGCTCCTGCAGGTCCAGCCCCTGGGCGCTAACTCTTTCGACGTCGGTACTCATCAGCTCCTTGCTCGATCGGTTCTCGGCTCGTGGTTCAGAATTGCAGCCCGGCCTCGCGGGCGCCGTTCGCCAGCGCCGCGACGTTGCCGTGGAAACGGTAGCCACCGCGGTCGAATACGCAGGCCTCGACCCCGGCCTCGCGGGCGCGCTCGGCGAGCAGCCCGCCGGTCCGCTTCGCCCGCTCGGCGGGAGCGAGCTCCCGCAGGTCCGCCTCGGTCCAGCTCGCCTGGGCGAGCGTGTGGCCGCGCTCGTCGTCGATGAGCTGCGCGAACAGGCCGCGGTTGGAGCGGTAGACGGACAGGCGCGGTCGCGCCGCCGTGCCGCGCACCTTGGCCCGGACGCGCCGCCGGCGCCGCAGCCTTCTCTGCTCTGCTGTCTTGATCGCCATCGTGAAGCTCCGTTCCCGCTACGCCCGCTTGCCGACCTTGCGCTGGACCTGCTCGTTCGCGTAGCGCACACCCTTGCCCTTGTACGGCTCGGGGGGCCGGTGGCGGCGGATCTGGGCCGCGACCTCGCCGACGAGCTGCTTGTCGATGCCCCGCACGACGATCTCGGTCGGCTGCGGGACCTCGAAGTCGATTCCCTCCGGGGCCGGCACGCTGACCGGGTGCGAGAAGCCGAGCGAGAGCTCGAGCCCCTTGCCCTGGGCCTTCGCGCGGTAGCCGACGCCCTGGATCTCGAGCCGCTTCTCGAAGCCGCTGGTGACCCCCTCGACCATGTTCGCGATCAGGCTCCGCGTGAGCCCGTGCAGGGCGCGGTGCTCCCCCCGGTCGGTCGGGCGGGCGACGGTCACGACGCCGTCCTCGAGCTTCACCTCGATCGCCCGCGCGATCGCCTGCGAGAGCTCGCCCTTGGGGCCGTTGACGGTCACGCGCCCCGGCGCGACGTCGACGCTCACCCCGGCGGGGACCTCGATTGGCTTGTTTCCGATTCGGCTCATGCTCGTGTGTTGCTCTTGCCTCTCAGCGGTTGCGGGTCGTCCCCGGCGGCCGGCTACCAGACGTAGGCGACCACCTCGCCGCCGACGCCCTTCTGCTTCGCCTCGTGGCCGGTCATCACCCCGGAGGAGGTGGAGATGATCGCAGTCCCCATGCCGCCCTGCACCCGCGGCAGCTCATCGCCGCTCACGTAGCGCCTGCGGCCCGGCCGCGAGACCCGCTGCATGCCCTGGATCGCCGGGTCGCGGTCCTCGGTGTACTTGAGCCGGATCCGGATCGACTCGCCGACCGGGGTCGGCTCGAGCTCGTAACCGGCGAGGTAGCCCTGCTCGACGAGGATCCGGGAGATCTCCTTCTTCAGCCGCGAGGCCGGGATCTCGACCTCCGCGTGATCGGCGCCCAGGCCGTTGCGCACGCGGGTCAGGTAGTCGGCGATCGGGTCGGTGACCATCGTCCTACCAGCTCGCCTTCGTCATCCCGGGCACGTAGCCCTTGTGCGCGGCCTCGCGCAGGCAGATCCGGCAGAGGCCGAACTTCCGGTACACGGCGCGGGAGCGCCCGCACTTGCGGCACCGGTTGTAGTTGCGGGACTTGAACTTCGAGCCCCGCGCCTGCTTGACGCGTTGTGAGGTCTTCGCCATCTACTCCTCTTCTTCTCCGCTCTCGCCGTCGCCGTCGTCGTCCTTGGGCTCCGGCTTCTCGTAAGCATCGGGGTTCTCTTCCTTGAGCTGCTCGAGCGCGGCCTGCTCGGCCTCCGCGCGCTGCCGCGCCTCCTCCTTGCGGGCCTCCTCGGCCTCCGCCTCGGCGGCGGCCTGCGCGGCGCTCTGGGCGCCCGGCCGGCCCTCCTCGGAGAACGGGAAGCCGAGCCCGAGCAGCAGCTCGAAGCCCTGCTCGTCGTCGGTGGCGCTGGTCACGAACGAGATGTCGAGGCCCCGCACCTCGCTCACCGAGTCGTAGTCGATCTCCGGGAAGATGAGCTGCTCGCGGATCCCCAGGCTGTAGTTGCCGCGCCCGTCGAAGCCGCGCGGATCGAGGCCGCGGAAGTCGCGGATGCGCGGGATCGCGATCGAGATCAGGCGGTCGGTGAACTCCCACATCCGCGCCCGGCGCAGGGTCACGGCGACGCCGACCGGCATCCCGTCGCGGATCTTGAAGGCGGCGATCGACTTGCGCGCCCGGCGCAGGTTGGGGCGCTGGCCCGTGATCGCCGCGAGCTCGCCGATCGCGTCGTCGACCACCGAGCCCGTGCGGCTCGCCTCGCCGATGCCCATGTTGACGCTCACCTTGAGCAGCCGGGGCACCGACATCGGGGTCGTGTGCCCGAACTTCTCCTGCAGCGCCGGCAGGACTTCGCTCAGGTAGCGCTCGCGCAGGCGCGGCGGCGGGGCCGCCTGGCTGCGGGCGCCGTCGCCCTGGATCTCTTCTTGGCTCGTTGCAGCTTCCATGTTCGGTCTGATCAGTCGATCGGTTTGCCGGTGCGCTTCGAGTAGCGGACGCGCGCCCCGTCGTCGGAGCGCCGCACGCCGACCCGCGTCGGCTTGTCGTCGCTTGGGTCGAGGAGGACGACGTTGGAGACGTCGATCGGCCCCTCCTTGTCGATGATGCCAGCCTGGCCCGTCTGGGCGTCGGTCATCGACCGCGGCCGCTGGTGGCGCTTGACGATGTTCAGGCCCTCCACGTAGACGCGGCGCCGCTTCGGGTCGACGCGAACGACCTTGCCCTTCTTGCCGCGGTCCTTGCCGGCGACCACCATCACCGTGTCGTCGGTGCGGATCCTCATCGCGCGCGCCATCACAGCACCTCCGGGGCGAGCGAGATGATCTTCATGAAGGAGCGGTCGCGCAGCTCGCGGGCGACCGGGCCGAAGATGCGCGTCCCGCGCGGGTTGTTCTGCGGGTCGATCAGGACCGCGGCGTTCTCGTCGAAGGAGATGTAGGTCCCGTCGCTGCGGCCGATCTGCTTGCGCGTCCGGACCACGACCGCCTGCACGACCTCGCCCTTGCGGACGCCGCCCCGCGGGGTCGCGTTCTTGACCGTCGCGGTGATCACGTCGCCGACGCTCGCGTAGCGGCGGTGGTGGCCGCCCTTGACGCGGATGCAGAGGATCTCCCGCGCGCCCGAGTTGTCGGCGACCTTGAGCCTGCTCTCCTGCTGGATCACTTCCGCACCCCTACTTCGCCCGCTCGAGGATCTCGGTCAGCCGCCAGCGCTTCGTCTTCGACATCGGCCGCGACTCGATGATCCGCACCAGGTCGCCCTCGCCCGCCTCGTTGCGCTCGTCGTGCGCGCGCAGGAGCTTGGAGCGGCGGATGATCTTCTCGTAGGTCGGGTGCCGGTGCGCGCTCTCGACCCGCACGGTGATCGTCTTCTCGGCCTTGCTGGAGACGACGATCCCCTGGCTCACCTTCTTGATGCCGGGCTCGCGCACGGCCGGCGGGGTGCCGGTGCGACCGCCCTTCACGCGCGCCCCGCGGCCGGCGCGGAAGCGACGTCGCGTGGCGGCGTTGTCGGCCCGCTTGGCGGCACGCCGGGCGACCCGCTCCTCGATCGTCAGCGGCTTGCCCTGGGGGCCCGAGTGGGTCGCGCGCTTGCGGCGGCGGATCTCCTTCGGGGAGAGCCGCTCGGGCTTCGCGTCCTCGCCCGAGGCGCCGGCCGGCGCCTCGGCTCCGGCCGCCTCCGTCGCGGCTGCCTGCTCGGCGTTCTCTGTCTGCTCTTCTTCAGCCATCTCCTACTTCAATTCCTTGTCGAGGTCGATCCCGCGCTGGCGGGCGATCGTCAGCAGGCGCGCCACGTCGCGGCGGCTGCTGCGCAGGCCGGCGGTGTTCTCGAGCTCGCCGGTCGCGTTGCGGAGCCGCAGGTTGAAGGCCTCGGCCCGCGCCTCCTTGAGCGCCTCGACCAGCTCGGAGTCGCCCAGCCGGTGTGCCTCGGCGGCCTTCATCCCTGGCCCTTCATCACGAACTTGGTCTTCACCGGCAGCTTCGTCCCGGCCAGCTCCATCGCGTCGCGCGCCAGCTCCTCGGAGACGCCCGAGAGCTCGAACAGCACGCGGCCCGGCTTGACCACGGCGACCCAGCCCTCCGGGTTGCCCTTGCCGGAGCCCATACGGGTCTCGGCGGGCTTCTTCGTGTAGGGCTTGTCGGGGAAGATGTTGATCCAGACCTTGCCGCCGCGCTTGATCTTCCTGGTCATCGCGACCCGGGCCGCCTCGATCTGCCGGTTGGTGACCCAGCCGCGGTCCAGCGCCTTGAGGCCGTACTCGCCGAAGGCGACGCCGGTCCCGCCCTTGGAGTTGCCGCGCATGCGGCCGCGATGCTGCTTGCGGTGCTTGACCCGCTTCGGCATCAGCATCAGGAAGCACCTCCCTGGCCGGACGCCGGGCGGCCGCCGCGCGCGGGCGCGCCGGGGCGGGCGCCGCGCTCGGAGGGACGGCGGCCGCGGCCACCGAGATCCTCATCGGGCCCCGCGCCGTAGCCCTCGGGCATCACCTCGCCCTTGTTGATCCAGCACTTGACGCCGATCCGGCCGGTGGTCGTCTTAGCCTCGACGAAGCCGTAGTCGATGTCGGCGCGCAGCGTGTGCAGGGGCACGCGGCCGTCGGAGTAACCCTCGGTACGCGCCATCTCCGAGCCCCCGAGCCGCCCGGCGACCTGCACCTTGACGCCCTTCGCGCCCGAGCGCATCGCCGAGGTCAGGGCGCGCTTCATCGCCCGCCGGAAGGCGACCCGGTTCTCGAGCTGCTCGGCGATCGACTGGGCGACCAGCTTCGCGTCCAGCTCCGGCCGCTTGATCTCGCGGATGTTGACCCGCACCGGCTTGCCGGTCAGCCGATGCAGCTCGCGCCGCAGCGCGTCGACCTCGGAGCCGGACTTGCCGATCACGATTCCGGGCCGCGCCGTGTGGATGTCGACGGTCACCTCGCCGCGCTGCTTGCGGATCTCGATGTCGGAGAGCCCGGCATGCGCGAGCTTGTTCTCGATGTGGCCACGGATCCGCACGTCCTCGACCAGCGCGTCGGCGAAGTTGCGCTCGTCGAACCAGTTCGACTTCCAGTCGTGGATGTAGCCGACGCGGAAGCCCTCGGGGTTGATCTTCTGTCCCATGCTCTCTGCTTCCTCAGTCGGCGTCGGGGATCGGGGTCAAGGTGATGCTGATGTGGCAGCTGCGCTTGTCGATGCGCGTGGCGCGGCCACGGGCGCGGGGCCGGAAGCGCCGCAGGGTCGGGCCCTCGTCGACCGTGATCCGCTCGATCCGCATGTCCTCGGGATCGAGGTCGTGGTTGTTGTCGGCGTTCGCGGAGGCGGAGCGGAGCAGCTTCAGGATCGGCACCGAGGCGCCGCGCGGGGAGAACGTGAGCAGGGCCACGGCGCGCTCCACGTCCAGGCCGCGGATCTGGTCGGCGACGACGCGCGCCTTGCGCGGCGCGACGCGCACGTAGCGCGCGCTCGCGCGCACGACCGGCGGAGCTGAGACGTCGACGGCCATCAGCGCTCCTCCTTCTTGCTGCCGGAGTGGGCGCGGAAGGTGCGGGTAGGGGCGAACTCCCCCAGCTTGTGGCCGACCATCGACTCGGAGACGAAGACCGGCACGTGCTTGCGGCCGTCGTGAACGGCGATCGTGTGCCCGACCATCTCCGGGAACACGGTCGAGCCGCGCGACCACGTCTTGACCATCTGCTTGGTGCCCGAGCTGTTCATCGCCTCGATCCGCGCCAGCAGACGCTCCTCGACGAACGGGCCCTTCTTGGTTGAACGTCCCATCGCTCCGGCCTCCTAGCGCTTCTTCTTCTTGCCGCGGCGGCGACCGCGAACGATCATCGCGTTCGACCGCTTGTTCTTCTTCCGGGTCCGGTACCCGATCGTCGGCTTGCCCCACGGCGTCTTCGGGTGCCCGCCGGGCCCCTTGTGGGCCTCGCCGCCGCCGTGCGGGTGGTCGACCGGGTTCATCGCGATACCGCGCGTCTGCGGGCGCCGGCCCTTGTGGCGGCTCCGTCCCGCCTTGCCGAGCTTGAAGTTCTGGTGCTCGCTGTTGGAGAGGGCGCCGACGGTGGCCCGGCAGGACGCGCGCACCATCCGCATCTCCGAGGAGGGCAGCCGCAGCGTGACCGTGTCGCCGGCCTTCGCGACGACCTGGATCGCGGTGCCCGCCGCGCGGCCGAGGCGCCCGCCCTGGCCGGGCTGAAGCTCGACGTTGTGGACCACGGTGCCGGTCGGGATCGAGCTCAGCTCGAGGGCGTTCCCGGGCCGGATGTCGGCGCCGGGGCCCGAGGCGACGCGATCGCCGACCGAGACCCCGAGCGGGGCCAGGATGTAGGACTTGTGGCCGTCCGCGTAGTGCAGCAGGGCGATATAGGTGGTCCGGTTGGGGTCGTACTCGATCGTCGCCACCTTCGCGGGAACCCCGTCCTTGGTGCGCTTGAAGTCGATCTGCCGGTACTTGCGCTTCGCCCCGCCACCGCGGTGACGCGAGGTCACGCGGCCCTTGGCGTTGCGCCCGCCGGTGCTCTTCTTGCCCTTGGTGAGCTGCTTGTTGGGCTTCGCCGCCGTGAGCTCGCTGCGGTTCTGGTACATCGCGAAGCGACGCCCGGCGCTGGTCGGCTTTGTCTTTCGAACTGACATCTGAAGTCTCTCCGGCCTCTCGCTCTCTCCGCCTACTCGGCCGCCGCGCCCTCGAAGAGCTCGATCCGATCGCCCGGCGCGAGCTCGACGATCGCCTTCTTCCAGCCGCGCGTGCGGCCGCTCTGCAGCCCGCGCCGCTTCGGCTTCGGGCGCACGCGGGAGGTCCGCACCGCGACGACCCGGACATCGAAGATGCGCTCGACCGCGGCGGCGATCTCCGTCTTGTGGGACCGGTCGTTGACGCGGAAGGTGTACTTGCCCTCCTCCATGAACGCGTAGCTCTTCTCGGAGACGACCGGCTCGACGATCACCTGGCGCGGGTCCATCAGCCCTCACCCTTCTC
>CAZARJ010000049.1:9184-10643 GCA_964487515.1 uncultured Conexibacteraceae bacterium
CGACTCGCTCGCCTCCGGCTCCGCGCCGGCGTCCCCGCCGCCCCGGGCCACCGGCTGCGCGCGCTCGGCGAGCGTCTCCAGGGCGGGCTCGGTGACGATCAGCGAGCGATGCGCGACCAGCTCGGCGACGCCGACCGCGGCGGCGCTGACCACGGACACGCGCGGCAAGTTGCGGAAGCTCTTGGCGATCGACTCCTCCTCGGCGCCCGCGATCACGATCAGGACGGGCAGCGCGCCGCCCCAGCCGGAGAGCAGCTCGGCGGCCTGCTTGGTTCGCGGCTCGGCGAGGCTGCCGGCCGGGAGCACCGCGAGCGAGTCGCGCTCGGCGTGCACGCTGAGGGCCGCCCGCAGCGCCTTGCGCCGCGCCTTGCGGTTCATCTTCACCGTGTAGCTGCGCGGCTTCGTCGCGAAGGCATTGCCGCCCCCGCGCCGGTGCGGGACGCTGAGCGCCCCGACCCGGGCCCGGCCGGTGCCCTTCTGACGCCAGGCCTTGGCTCCGGTCATCGAGACCTCGCCCCGCGTGAGGCTCGAGTGGGTGCCCTGACGGCGCGCGTTCATATCGGCCCGGGCCGCCTCGTGGACCAGGGACTCGTTGAAGGGCTCGCCGAAGACGCCGCCCGGCAGCTCGGTCTTCGCCCGCTTGCCGATCGTCGTCGCCTTGATCGCGGCCGCGCTAGCCATCGCTGCGCACCTCCACGGTGCCGTTGCGGGGGCCCGGGACGGACCCGCGCAGAAGCAGCAGGTTGCGGTCCGCTTCGACCCGGACGACCTCGAGCCCTCGCTGGGTGACCCGCTTGCCGCCCATCCGGCCCGGCATCCGCATTCCCTTGAAGACGCGGGCCGGGTCCGCGCTCGCGCCGATCGAGCCCGGCGCGCGCACGTTGTGGGAGCCGTGGCTGGTCGGCCCGCGGCCGAAGTTGTGGCGCCTGATCGTGCCCTGAAAGCCCTTGCCGATCGCGGTCGCGGAGACCTTGACGCGGTCGCCGGGCGAGAAGGCCTCGACCGTGACCTGACCGCCGAGCTCGACCTCCTGGTCGAGGTCGCGGAACTCGACCAGGTGCTTGAGCGGCGGCGCATCGGTCTTGGCGAGATGCCCGAGCTCCGGCTTGCTCAGCTTCCGCTTCGCGGTCTCGCCCCAGCCGAGCTGCACCGCCGAGTAGCCGTCGCGCTCCTGCTCGCGGATCGCGGTGACCGTGCAGGGGCCGGCCTCGATGACCGTCACCGGCACGCTCTCGCCGCTCTCGGTGAAGAGCTGCGTCATGCCCACCTTCTTGCCCAGGATCGCGGCCATCGGTCTAGAGACGGATCTCCACGTCGACGCCGGCCGGCAGGTTCTCGATCCGCTGCAGCTCGTCGATCGTCTTCGGGGTCGGGTCGTGGATGTCGATCAGCCGCTTGTGGGTGCGGATCTCGAAGTGCTCGCGCGAGTCCTTGTCCTTGAACGGCGAGCGGATCACGC
>CAZARJ010000050.1:0-7022 GCA_964487515.1 uncultured Conexibacteraceae bacterium
CGGGGCGGCGAGCGCCGCTGACGCTCCGAGCGCCGGCCTCGACGCCGCTCCTGAGCGGGCCCCGGGCGCCGCGCCGGGCGCCGGCGCAGGCGGGGACGAGGGCGCCTCGACCCGGGCCACGCGCGATCTGCTCGGCTTCCTGATCGGGGGGGACCGATGAGCCCGCGCCGTCGCGACACCCCCCTGCGCGCGTTCCGCGACCCGGTGCTGATCGGCGCGGTCACGGTCCTGGTCACGGTGCTCGCCGTCTTCCTCGCCTACAACGCCAACAGCGGCCTGCCGTTCGTGCAGTCCTACCGGCTCACGGCGCAGCTCCCCAACGCGGAGGCGCTGGTGCCCGGCAACGAGGTCCGGATCGGTGGCGTCCGGGTCGGCATCGTCGACGCGATCGAGCCCGTCGCCGAGCCCGACGGCAGCACCCGGGTGGACCTCTCGCTGAAGCTCGACACCTCGATCGAGGAGCTGCCGGTGGACTCGACGGTGATGATCCGCTCGCGCTCCGCCCTGGGCCTCAAGTACCTGCAGATCGTGCGCGGCGACTCCGCCCGCGGCTACGCGCCCGGCGCCGTGATGCCGCTGGCCGCGGCGCGCCCGGAGCCGGTCGAGATCGACGAGGTGCTGAGCACCTTCGACGCGCCGACGAGGACGGCGATCAAGCGCAACCTGACCGAGTTCGGCAACGCCCTGGCGGGGCGGGGCGAGTCCCTGAACGAGGCGATCGGCGCCCTCAAGCCGTTGCTGCCGCGGCTCGAGCGGGTGGCGCGCAACGTCTCCGACCCGCGGCGCGGCATCGCGCCCTTCTTCGCCGCCCTCTCGCGCTCGGCGGCCGCGGTGGCGCCCGTCGCCGAGGCCCAGGCGCAGGCCTTCGTCGGCCTCGACGCGACGATGGGCGCCTTCGCCGCCGTCGCCCGCCCCTACCTGCAGGAGACGATCTCCCGCTCGCCCGGGACGCTGCGCACGGCGACCGAGACGCTGCCCCGGATCCGGCCCTTCCTCGCCAACACGCGCGGCCTCTTCGTCGACCTGCAGCCGGGCACCGCCGCCCTGGCCGCATCGGCGGACGAGATCGAGGCGGCGCTGCGGGCCGGGATCCCGACCCTGCGCGTCTCGCCGGTCCTGAATCGCCAGCTCCCCCCGACGGCGGCGGCGCTACGGCGCTTCAACGACGACCCGGACGTGCGGGAGGGCCTCGGCAGGCTGATCGACCTCAACGCCTCCCTCGGCCCGACCCTGCGGTTCGTGGGCCCCGCGCAGTCGGTCTGCAACTACGCGACCCTGCTCTTCCGCAACCTCGCGAACGCGGGCAGCAAGGGGAACGCGAGCGGCAACTGGCAGCGCGTGAACGCGCTCGGCAACCCGGAGGGACCGAACAACGAGGGCAGCCCGTCCTCGGCGCCGGCGAACGGCGGCGGCAGCGACCCGCGCAACTTCCTGCACGTCAACCCCTATCCGCACACGGCCTCGCCGGGGCAGCCGCGCGAGTGCGAGGCCGGCAACGAGACCTACCAGCAGGGCCAGACCGTGCTCAGCAACCCGCGCGGCAACCAGGGCATCGAGACCGAGCTGCAGACGAAGGACCAGCTCCGGAGGGGGAGGCGCTGATGGCGCCCTGGAGCCGAGGCGGCCGTGGAGCGACCGGCGCGGCGAAGCGCGGGGCGGGCGGGCGACCGCTCAACGAGGCCGTCTACCGCCGCCCGCCCAGGGGCCTCGGCTTCTTCGGGACCGGCGTCCTGGCGCTGATCCTGATCGTGATCGGGTGCTGGTTCGCCTACACGAAGGAGCTGCCCTGGGCCGGCGAGGGCTACTCCGTCACGGCGACGTTCAACAACGCGACGACGCTGCGCGAGACCGCCCCGGTGCGGATCGCGGGCGTCAACGTCGGCGAGGTGACCTCCGTGCAGCCGGCGGGGGAGGGAGCGAAGGTCACCTTCACCGTCGACGACGAGGGTCGCCCCCTGCACGAGGACGCGACGGTCAAGATCCGCCCGCGCCTCTTCCTCGAGGGCAACTTCTTCCTCGATCTGAGACCCGGCAGCCCGAGCGCGCCGGAGCTGCCCGACGGGGGCGAGATCCCGGTCACGAGGACGGCCACAGCGGTCCAGCTCGACGAGGTCCTGACCGCGTTGCAGCGGCCCGACCGCGAGAACCTGGCGCGGCTGCTCAAGGGCTACGGCGGGGCGCTCAGCGACGCTCCCACGGCCGCCCAGGACCGGGGCATGGATCCCGACGTCCGCGGTCGCAGCGGGGCGGAGGCGATCAACGAGACCTTCCGCTACGGCGGCCGCGCCGGCAAGGGCACCGCCCAGGTCAACGAGGCGCTGCTCGGCGAGCGGGCGGGCGACCTGCGCGGCCTGATCCGCTCCAGCGGCGACGTCTTCGGCGAGCTGGCCGAGCGGGAGAGCGACCTGCGCGGGCTGATCACCAACCTGTCGATCACCACCGGCGCCTTCGCCGCCGAGTCCGCGAACCTGGAGCGCTCCCTGACGGAGCTGGCCCCGACCGTCGAGCAGGCCGACGGCCAGCTGGCGGAGGTCAACGCCGGCTTCCCCGCCCTGCGCGCCTACTCCCGGGCGCTGATTCCCGGCGTCGAGGAGCTGCCCGCGACGATCGCGGCCGGCACGCCCTGGCTGCGGCAGGCCGACCAGCTCATGCGCAAGCGCGAGCTCGGCGGGGTCGTCCGCGACCTGCACGCCGCGACGCCGCGGCTGGCGCGCGGCACGAGCGAGCTCGGCGGGATGCTGCGCCAGCTCCGGCTGAGCAGCCGCTGCGTCACCGACGTGCTCGATCCGACCGGCGACATCGTGATCAACGACGACTTCGCCACCGGGCAGCCGAACTTCAACGAGTTCCTCTACGGCCTCGCCGCGCAGGCCGGGGAGGGCGCCAACTTCGACGGCAACGGCCAGTTCCTGCGCGTGCAGCCCGGCGGCGGGCCGGTGGAGGCGCAGACTCCGATCCCGGGCGGCAACGCGACGCTTCAGGACAACATCAACTTCGGCAACACGATCGCCCCGCCGCTCGGCACGCAGCCGCTGAAGCCGGCCAAGTCGCCGCCGATCCGCACCGACGTCGCCTGCCACGCGAACGAGGTCCCGAACCTGAACGGGCCGCAGGCCGCGGTCGGGCCGCCCAACCCGGAGCCGAGCCCGTGAGGAAGGCGCTGCGCACATACATGCGCGACTTCGTCGCCGTTCTGGTCCTCGCCGCCGTCGGCCTGCTGGCGCTGTTCGTGATCCTCTCCCAGCAGAGCACCGCGCTGCCGTCGTGGTTCCCGCTGCTGGGACAGGATCGGTTCGAGCTCAAGGCGGAGCTGCAGACGGCGCAGGCGCTGACCCCCGGGCAGGGGCAGACGGTCAACCTCTCCGGCGTCCAGGTCGGCGACATCACCAGGGTCGAGCTCGAGGACGGGGTCGCGGTGGTGACGATGGAGGTCGACAACGACTACGCCCCGCTGATCCACCCGGACGCGACGATCCTCGTCCGCCCGCGCACCGGCCTGCAGGACATGACCCTGCAGCTCGACCCCGGCACCGGCTCCGAGAGCGTCCCCGAGGGCTACACGATTCCACTCGCCTCGACCGAGCCGCAGGTCAACTTCGACCAGATCCTCGCCTCGCTGGACGCCGACACGCGCAGCTACCTGAAGCTGCTGCTGGCCGGAGGGGCGAAGGCGCTCGGCAGCGAGGCCAAGGGGCGGCGCTTCGCCGACGTGCTGCGCCGCTTCGAGCCGACCACCCGCGATCTGGCGAAGATCAACGGCGCCGTGGCCGAGCGGCGCCGGAACCTGGCCCGGGTGGTCACGAACTTCAAGCGCATCGCCGCCGAGATGGCCCGCGCAGACACCAACCTGACCGGCTTCGTGAGCACCCAGAACGAGGTCTTCGGCGCCTTCGCCGAAGCGGAGGCGAGCCTGCGCGCGGCGCTGCGCGAGCTGCCGGGGACGCTGCGGAGCACGCGCGGAGCGCTCGGCGCCTCGGCGACCCTGAGCCGCGAGCTGACGCCCGCCCTGACGGACCTGCTGCCGCAGGCGAAGGCGCTCGCCCCGGCGCTGCGCGCCACGCGACCCTTCTTCCGCAAGACGACCCCGGCGCTGCGCGGGCAGCTGCGCCCGTTCACCGGCCAGGTCGACGGGGTGGTCGCGGATCTGCGCCGCGCCTCGGGCCCGCTCGCCGACTCGACCACGGACCTGCGCGGCGGCCTGACGGAGCTCAACCGGCTGCTCAACGCGCTCGCCTACAACCCCGGGGGCGCGGCCGAGAGCCACCTCTTCTACCTGAGCTGGCTCAACCACAACACGAACGGGTCGTTCCTGACCCAGGACGGCCTCGGGCCGCTGCGCCGCAGCCTGCTCATGTACACGTGCTACACGTCGAGGCTGGCCGACAACGTCGTCCTCACGCGGGCCAACCTGAAGACGGCGCGCGAGGTCGTCCGCCTGCCGACGTCGCCTCAGATCTGCGCCCCGACGACGCCGAGGAAGGAGCCGTAGGTGGAGACCAGGTCCCCGACCCTGGGCAGGATCGCGATCGCGGCGGGCTTCGCGCTCTCCTGCTTCGGCCTGCTGCTCTTCCTCTGGCTCGCCTTCGGCGGCCCCGTGCCGCTGAAGTCGAAGAGCTACCGGGTCGACATCCACTTCGACGAGGCCGCCCAGCTCGCGGTCGAGTCCGACGTCCGCATCTCGGGGGTCTCGGTGGGCAAGGTGAAGAACATCGACCTGGCCGACGACGGGCTCGCGGACGCCACGATCGAGATCAGCCCCGAGTACGCGCCGATCCCGGCCAACACGAAGGCGATCCTGCGCCAGAAGACGCTGCTCGGGGAGACCTACGTCGAGCTGACGCCCGGCAACGGCGACGGGCCGACGCTGCCCGAGGGCGCCACGCTGCCGACCGCGCAGGTCTCCGACGCCGTGCAGCTCGACGAGATCTTCCGCGCCTTCGACGCGCCGACCCGCGACGCCTTCCAGCGCTGGATGGCGGACGCGGCGGTGGCGCTGCACGGCCGGGGAGTGGACCTGAGCGCGGCGCTCGCGAACCTGCCCCCGTTCGCCGACCGCGCCGACGATCTGCTGCGCGTCCTCGACTCCCAGCGGCTCGCGGTCCGCAAGCTGATCGCCGACGGCGGGGCGACGTTCGACGCGGTCAGCGAGCGCCCCGACGAGCTGCGGGGCCTGATCGAGAACGCGCGCACCGTCTTCTCGACCACGGCGGCCCGCGATCAGAGCATCGAGGACACCTTCCGGGCCCTGCCGACCTTCCTCGACGAGTCGCGCCTGACGCTGGATCGGCTCGAGCGCTTCTCCGCTGACACGAATCCGCTGATCACCCAGCTGCGCCCGTCCGCCCGCGAGCTCAGCGGCACCTTCATCGAGCTGCAGCGCCTGGCGCCGGTGCTGCGCCGCTTCTTCGTCGATCTGCGCCCGGTGATCAGGCGCTCGGAGCGCGGCTTCTCCGCCCTGCGCACGGTGCTCGGCGGCCAGCTCCCGCCGCTGCTCGGCCGCCTCGATCCCTACTTCGACCAGCTGATCCCGGTGATCGACACCGTCTACCGCTACCGGCGCGAGGCGACCGCCTTCCTCGGCAACGTCTCCGCAGCGACCAACGGCGGCGCGATCCCCGGGGGCGAGCAGCGGATCGTCAAGTTCCTGCGCGCGACCAGCCCGCTCGGCCCGGCCGTGCTCGCCTCGCCGCCTAGCCCCTACAGGACCTCGCGCCTGAACGCCTACATGAAGCCCGGGGGCTACACCGAGCTCGGCCGGGGGCTGGAGAGCTTCATCACCGCGCACTGCGACTCCGGGATCAGCGCGACGGTCACCGGCCCCGGAGACCTGCCCGGCGACCTCTGGGACCGGATCCAGATCTACGCGCTCGGCGGGGCCGGGATCACCGATACCGACGATGTCCCGGCGCCTCCCTGCCGGCCGCAGGGGCCACAGCGCTCGATCGGCGGGCCGCCGCGCGAGAGCACGGCCTTCCCGCACGTCCACCCGGAGGGCTAGCGAGCCGCGAAAGCCGGCTTGCGGGGGAGGAGATCCGTCAGCACCGCAACTTCCGGCCGCTACGATTGTTCTCGGTTGCAGGTCGCGGGGATCGGTATGCCGAATCCCGGAAGGCCACAACCAGATGGAGTGAGGGTCGATCGAGCTCGGGTTCCCGGGATCGGGGAGACGCGGGAGACCCGAGTTACGTTCACAAGGAGGAAAGAATGCGCAAGTACCTGATTCTCGGACTGGCGGCCGTGGCCGTCGCCGGGATGTCCAGCTTCGCGATTGCCGACGACATCCAGTCGATCAACGCCAAGCTGACGCCGAAGAAGCTCCCGAAGAAGAAGTTCAAGCCGGCGAAGATCTCGGTCGTGATCACGACCGGGGCCAAGAACGACGGGTCCGTCGACCAGACCCAGCCGCCGAAGGCCTACCGGACGACGGTCGACTTCCCGCGCAACATGCGGTTCAACACGAACGCGGCCCCGCACTGCAAGGTCGGTGCCGGCAAGCTGGACTCGACCACCACCAGGCAGGCCACACAGCTCTGCGGCAAGAAGTCGATCGTCAGCGTCAAGCCCTCGGACGCCGAGGTCTGGATCAGCCTCGGCCCCGGCGACCCGCTCAAGGTGCCGGTGGTGGTGACCGCCTACAACGGCAAGAAGAAGAACACCCTCTACCTGCACGCGCGCGCCGACAACGTCAACACGACCTCAGTGCTGACCGGCAAGCTGAAGAAGGGCCCGAAGGGCTACGGCAAGCGGCTCGACGTGACGATCCCGCCGCTGCAGGCCGGCGCGATCCACTCCTTCCGCGCCACGGTCAAGCGCGGCAAGTACGTCCAGGCCCGCTGCAAGCAGAAGCGGAACAAGTTCCGCGCGATGACCTGGTTCCACGACTGGCCGAAGAAGGTCACCGACACGACCACGACGAAGTGCCAGCAGAAGAAGGCGAAGCGGAAGCGGAACAAGAGGCGCTGAGCAGCGCGCTTCGAAGCGAAGCTCGACGGTCCCGCGGGATCGTCCGACGGGGCGGCACC
>CAZARJ010000050.1:7122-10553 GCA_964487515.1 uncultured Conexibacteraceae bacterium
GCCTGCGGGTCCATCGGGATCAGAAGCGGCAGCGCGCGAGCGCCGGCCTTGGCCTCGGGGGCGGGGAAGGGCGCGTCGTAGGCGGCGCCGACCGCATCGCCGGGGTCGCTCGCACAGCCGCCCCGGACCAGGGTCGAGATCGGCAGGTCGGGGGTGCTCTCGACGAAGCCCCGGAACGCCCGCCAGGCGTCGGTCATGCGCTGCCGGCCGTCGAAGATCCCGGTGTCGAGGATGACGAGCCGGGCGCAGAGCTCCGGTCGCTCGGCCGCCAGGCGGAGCCCGATCGGCCCGCCCCAGTCGTGGAGGACGAACGTCGCCCCCTCGACCCCGGCTCCCTCGAGCGTCGCGCCGAAGGCCCCGACCATGCGGTCGTAGCTGTACCAGTCGATCTCCGTCGGCTTGTCGGAGCGGCCGAAGCCGGGCAGGTCGGGCGCGATGCAGCGGTGGCCGTCCGCGAGCAGGGGCGGAATCACGCGCCGCCAGAGCAGCGACCAGGTGGGCTCGCCGTGGAGAAGCACGACGGGCTCGCCGTCCCCCTCGTCGATCCGGGCGAGCCGCAGCCCGTCCCAGTCGAGGTAGCGCGGCTCCCAGGGGAAGTCGGGCAGATCCGCGAAGCGGTCATCGGGGGTGCGGAAGACCCCGTCGGCGGGCCCGGAGGCTCCGGAGGAGGGCGTGCTCATCGGCGCGGGCCGGCGGCGCTCTCGTGGCCTCGGCTAGCCGAACAGCTTGCGGAAGCGGAGCAGGTCGCGGGGGGCGCCGCGCAGCTTCAGCCGGCGACGGAGCAGCGCGAGCGGGGGCGAGCTGGCTCCCTTGCCGATCTCGATCATCTCGCGCCAGGTCGTCTCCAGCGTCACGTCGGGGTCGGCGCTCTCGCCCGCCACGGCGCGCGTGTTGCCGTTGTCGAGCACGATGTGCCAGGGGGCGGCGTCGCTGAAGCGCCACTGGACCGTGAACGGGGCCGCGCCCGCCGCCTCGTCGCTGACCGAGCGGCGGATCACGTCGAAGTAGAGCTCCTGGATCTCCGGCGAGGAGTCGGGCTGCTGGCCGGGCTCGCCGATCACGCCCGCCTGGGCGAGGCGGATCATCCGCTCCGCCCGGTCGCGAGCCGGGCTGCTCAGGTCCATCGGGAAGACGTAGGACGGCATCTCCTCCATCGGGTAGCCGATCGCGCGCCACTTCGCCTGCACCGCCTGCATGCCCCAGGCGGCGATGTCCTCGAGCTCGAAGCCGTAGCAGCGCGTGTACTCCCGGTCCCAGCCCGGCGGGATGAACACCGACGAGACCCACGGCATGACCTCGCCGAGCAGCTCGTCGATCGCGGCCTTGCACTCGTCGCTCTCGCGGATCAGCTCGCTGAGGACCTTGACCCCGAAGCCGATGTGGCGCTGCTCGTCGCGCGAGACGTTCTCCATCCCGGCGCTGAAGCCGGGCATGCTGCCCGCCTTGACGAAGAAGTCCTCGATGAAGTGCTGGCCGGGCTGGGCGAGGCTGGCCTCGACGATCAGGTGGTAGAGGGTGATCGCCTGGGCGAACCTGGGCAGCGAGCGGTCGCGGCGCAGCTCGTCGGCCATCTGGTCGAGCCGGTCGAATACCTTCCGGTAGCCCCAGCCGAGGTGCTGCTCGGTGAAGGCGAGCGTCGCGGCGACGTCGTCGCCGGCCTCGATCACCTCCTTGAAGAAGCGGTGGAAGAAGACCGCGTGGCGCGCCTCGTCGACCTGCTGGGTGGTGAGGAAGTACTTCTGCTCCTCCTTCGGCGCCGCGTCGATATAGGGGGAGAGGTTGTCGGCGACCGAGTCCTCGCCGAAGAAGAACATCGAGTAGATCCAGAGCGCGGACTTGCGCTGGATCTCGCTCAGCGCCTCCCAGCCCGTGCGGTCCTCGCTGAAGTCGAGCGCCGTGGCCGACCAGTTGCTCTGCTCCCAGCGCCGGTAGAGGTCGTCATAGGTGATCCGGTCGGTCAGATTCTGCTCGGCGACGGACATCACATTCCTCCAACTCGTAGCGGGGCCGGATCGGCGATCGCGGGCGTTCTATCCACTGGTCCATCCAGCTTAGACCCGCCGCTCGTCGCCGCAGCCGTGGGGTGATGGATGTCACACTACCGTAGGTAAGTGGCCGGCCGGCCCGCTCGTCCGGCCGACTGCCGGACGCGGACCGCGATCCATGTAGGCTGCCGCCCGATGGCCGCGCAGTCAGCCGACGTCGCAGGGGGGCGGGCGCCGAACGGCGACGGGCCGTCCTCGCGGGCGGGAATCGCGATGCTCATCGTCGCCGGGATCTTCGCCTTCCTGGCCGCGGTCGGAATCGTGATCGTGCTCAACGTGGCCGGCCTGACGCCCTGCGACGACGTCACCGAGCAGAGCCAGCTCCGCGACGGCAACGAGTGCTTCGACGGCTCGGGGACGCAGCGGACGCTCGCCCTCGTCCTCGGCTGGCCCGGCGTCGTCCTCGCGGCTCTGACCGCGCTGTCGGCCCTCTGGTTCCTGCAGACGTCCCGCCGCCCGCGGCTTCCCGTCTACCTGGGGGTCCCCGCCGTCGCCCTGCTTCTGGCGAGCTTCGTATTCAGCGCTATCTGATGCCATATCCGGCGTCCATCGACCGACGCCGCTGACCGACAGGGAGGTCCCTCAGTGAAATCCACACGCACGCTCACCAAGCTGGTTCTCGCCGCCGCGGCGCTCGCCCTGGTGGCGGCCCCGATCGCCGATGCCGGCAAGAGGGGCATCAAGACCACCAGCTCCTTCGGGTTCTTCGACGCCAGGCCCGGCGGCGTGCCACCCGACAGCTTCATCGGCCAGGTCGCATCCCGGAATCAGGCCTGCGTCAAGCGACGCACCGTCAAGGTCTTCAAGAAGACCCGCCGGGGCCGTCGCAACAAGCGGATCGGAGCGGTCAAGACGAGCCCGACCGGCCAGTGGACGATCGAGAAGCGCCGGGGCGTGAAGCGGGGCCGGTACTTCATGAGGGTGGTCAAGAAGCGAGTCCGTGTCACACGTCGCTCGGGCAAGAGGGTGCGGAAGCTCTGCGGCGCCTATCGCTCCTCGCCGATCCCGGTCCGCTGAGCGAACCGCGGCCACCGAAGGCCGGCCCGAGGCGCCCCGCCCGCCAGTCGATGCAGCGACGGTGACGCGGAACGCGGTCCCCACGCAGGAGGGCCCGGTCGCGGACCGGCTCTCGATCTGGCCGCTGGAGGGCGGCCGCTACGGGCTCGATGCGATCTTCCAGGGCGCCAGCGGATACGAGCGCGCCGAGCGGCACTGCCGGGCGCTCGATGACGCCGGCGTCGCCTACTCGTTCCGGCAGGAGATCGGAGATGCGTGGGCGCTTCGCTTCGGCCCCCTGGACGCCTCCGAGGTGAGCCGGGCCCTGACCGCCTTCGTCCGCTGAGCTCGTCCCGAGGGAGGGCCGGGACGCTCACCCGGTTCCGCGGA
>CAZARJ010000051.1:0-10063 GCA_964487515.1 uncultured Conexibacteraceae bacterium
CCGCTATGGCCCTGACCGTCGTCGGATCGATCGCCTTCGACGCCGTGCGGACCCCGTTCGGCGAGCGCGAGCGCATGCTCGGCGGCTCGGCGGTCCACTTCGCCCTCGCCGCCTCCTTCTTCACCGAGGTGCGCGTCGTCGGCCCGGTGGGCGAGGACTTCGGGGAGCGGGAGCTCGGGGTGCTGGAGGCGCGCGGGATCGACCTGTCCGACGTCGAGCGGGTCGCCGGCGGCGAGACGTTCTTCTGGCGCGGCCACTACGAGCACGACATGAACGTCGCCCACACCGACGACACGCAGCTCAACGTGTTCGCCGACTTCGACCCCAAGCTCTCGCCGGGCTCGCGCCAGGCGGAGACGCTCTTTCTCGGCAACATCCAGCCCGAGCTGCAGCGGCGGGTGCGCAGCGAGGCGAACGGCGCGCGGCTCGTGGCCCTGGACTCGATGAACCTCTGGATCGAGACCGCGCGCGAATCGCTCCTCGCGGCGATCGCCGAGGTCGACTGCGTGCTGCTGAACGACGCCGAGCTGCGCATGCTCACCGGCGAGGTCAACCTGCTCCGCGCGGCCCGGGCGCTGCACGAGATCGGGCCCCGGACCGTGGTCGCCAAGCGCGGCGAGTACGGCGCCGCGGTGCTCACCGCGGAGGGGTCGTTCGCGCTTCCGGCGCTCCTGCTGGACGAGGTGCGCGACCCGACCGGCGCCGGCGACAGCTTCGCCGGCGGCTTCCTCGGCTACCTGGACGGGATCGGCGCCCACGATCCTGACCTCGCCGCGCTGCGGCAGGCAACCGTGCGCGGCTCCGCCCTCGCCTCCTTCAACGTCGAGGACTTCGGCACCGAGCGCGTCCAACGGCTGGGGCGCGCCGAGATCGAGTCGCGCCTGGCCGAGTTCAAGGCCCTGACCCACTTCGAGCACTGAACGGCGCCCGGGGCGGTTCCGCTCCGTCCTGGCGGGTACCGGGGAGCCGGGGGCGGAAGGGCAACTGCGATACTGGCCCGCGGGCCTCGGAATCGACCCAGGAGAGGACGAATGACAGACCAGCAGGGTGAGAGCAGGGGAAACGAGACGCTCACGATCACCGATAACCGGACCGGGAAGACGTACGAGATCCCGGTGACCGACGAGACGATCCGCGCCATGGACCTGCGCCAGATCAAGGTCCACGAGGACGACTTCGGGCTCATGTCCTACGACCCCGCCTACACGAACACGGCCTCCTGCCGCTCGTCGATCACCTACATCGACGGCGAGGCGGGCATCCTCCAGCACCGCGGCTACTCGATCGAGCAGCTCTGCGAGCACTCCACCTATCTCGAGCTGGCCTACCTGCTGATCTTCGGCGAGCTGCCGACCAAGCAGCAGCTCGACCGCTGGACCTTCGACGTCACCCACCACACCTTCGTCCACGAGGACATGAAGGCGTTCTTCAAGGGCTTCCGCCACGACGCGCACCCGATGGGGATCCTGCTCGCCGGCGTCGGCGCGATGTCCAACTTCTACCCCGCCGCCAAGGACATCGACAGCGAGGAGGAGCGCTACATGGCGGCGATCAGGCTGATCGCCAAGATCCCGACGCTGGCCGCCTTCGCCTACCGCCACAGCCTCGGCCTCCCCTACGTCTATCCCGACAACGACCTCTCCTACTCGGGCAACTTCCTCGGCATGATGAAGAAGATGACCGAGGTCAAGTACGAGCCCGACCCGCGGCTCGAGAAGGCCCTCGACGTCCTCTTCATGCTGCACGCCGACCACGAGCAGAACTGCTCGACCAGCGCGGTCCGCAGCGTCGGCTCCTCCCGCGTCGACCCCTACTCGGCGGTGGCCGCCCGGGTCGGGGGGCGGTACGGGCCCCTGCAACGCGGCGCGAACGAGGCCGTGCTGCGGGTGCTGCGCCGGATCGAGACCGTCGACAACATCCCCGACTTCCTCGAGGGGGTCAAGAGCCAGACCGAGAAGCTGATGGGCTTCGGCCACCGCGTCTACAAGAACTACGACCCGCGCGCCCGGCTGATCCGCTCCAACGTCCAGGAGATCCTCGAGATGACGACCGGCAACCCGCTGCTCGATATCGCCGCGGAGCTCGAGAAGCGCGCCCTCGACGACGAGTACTTCGTCGAGCGCAAGCTGTTCCCGAACGTCGACTTCTACTCCGGGATCATCTACGAGGCGCTCGGCATCCCCAGCGACATGTTCACGGTCATCTTCGCGATCCCCCGCACCTCCGGATGGATCGCGCAGTGGATGGAGATGAACGGCGACGCGGAGCAGAAGATCGCCCGCCCGCGCCAGATCTACACCGGCGCGCGCGACCTCGACTACGTCCCGATCGACGACCGCAACGGCCCCGAGAAGATCACCGGCCCCCCCGCGCGCCGCCCGATCAAGTCCCGCCGCGGCGCCTGAGGCCGGCGCGCGGGGGCGTCCAAGGCGGGCGAAGCGCCCACACGCCGCCAGCCTCGAGCTGGCATGCGATCACGCCCACATCCGGGCACGATCGCATGCCACCTCTCACGGGCCCGAGAGGGATCGGCCAAGCGCTTCGGCGCGCGGCGGATCCTCCCGCCGTGGAAATAAGAGTGCAATGTAGATGCAAGAAATGCACCTACCTTGTAATCTAGGCCTCATGCCTCTTGCCAACGCGCAGATCATCGAGCTGTTTCACGTCGCGTTGCTCGACGCCCTCTCGCACTCGCTCGATCCGACCCGCTTCGTGCTCAAGGGTGGGGCGAACCTGCGCTACTTCTTCGGCAGCACGCGCTACTCCGAAGACATCGATCTCGACATCGCGCCGATGCCGGTCTGGCACCTGGAGCGAAAGGTCGACGCCGTCCTCGACTCCCCGCAGCTCGAGATCATTCTCCGCCCCAGCGGATTGGAGGTCGCGGAGGTCTCGAAGCCCAAGCAGACGGAAACCACCCAACGCTGGAAGGTCGGCATCCGGGACCCGGGGCGAGCTCGCCTCGCGCGATCCAAGATCGAATTCAGCAAGCGCGGCGGAGACGACCGCTACCGGCTCGACGCGGTACCGAAGGCGACAGTCGAGCCCTACGGGCTCCGCCCACCCGCGATTCAGCACTACATCGATGATGCCGCCACGGAACAAAAGGTCCTCGCGCTCGCGGGACGCGCGCAGACCCAGGCTCGCGACGTGTTCGATCTCGATCTCCTGCTGCGGCGAGGGAACCTGGCCGGAGACAGGATCGAGCGCCAAACGCTTACAACGGCCGCGGATCGGGCACTGGAGTTGAGCTTCGAGGAGTTCCGCCAGCAGGTGGTCGACTACCTCGAACCCGGCGCGGCGGAGCTCTACGACTCACCCGCGGCGTGGGAGCAGATGCAGACGACCGTTGCCGAGCGGCTGGCGGACGCCCGGTGAGACCGCACGAAGCACACCGCGCGCTTCTGCAGCTCGATCGCGCCGTTCTCACCACTCGTGAGGCGGCGACGCTGTGGCGCACCAGGTCACAGACCGCCAGCCGCAGGCTTCGTGCCCTCGAAGATGACGGTTTCGTGCGACAACTGCGGCGCGGGCTCTGGACGCTGGACCCGGCGATCGATCCCTTCGCTGTGGCGCCGTTTCTGACCGCCCCCTTCCCCGCCTACATCTCGTTCGCCTCGGCGCTCAGCCACTACGAGATGATCGAGCAGATACCAAAGCGAGTCGAAGTCGCCTCTCTCGATCGGCCACGGGTCATCGCCACGAGCGTCGCGACCTTCTCGATCCACCGCCTCGCACCCGGGCTCTTCGGCGGCTTCGCCGGCTCCACGGAAGACGGCTACATCGCCAGACCCGAGAAGGCCGTCTTCGACGCCGTCTACACGCTGGCGGCATCGGGCCGGCAAGCGTTCTTTCCCGAGCTGACGCTCCCGGCCGGCTTCGACGACGAGGCCCTCGGCGAATGGATCGAGCGGATCGGTGCGTCGCGCCTGAAGACCCTGGTTCGTCGCCACCTCGACGAGGCGTTGGGCCACGCGCAGCGCGATTAGGCTCCGCGGGGCTAAGGTCGGCCGTGAGATGGCGCGCTTCAAGCTGACGATCAGAAACGGGCCGAAGGTCTCGCGGGAGAGCTACGAGACGCTCGATGAGGCGCTCGAGGCGCTGCGTGAGCAGGTCAAGCTGATCCGGCGCGAGGGGAATCTGCCCGAGATCTCGGCGCTGCGGACGTATGAGCCGGCACGGCGAGTCCGGGCGCGGCTCGAGATCTCGGCCGGCGGCTTCTTGCGCAGCCGCGACGCCGGAATCGACGTGATGGGAGACCAGAGCATGGTCGCCTTCCGCGGCGGCGTGCTGCGCAAGCCGCTGGAGGCGGACGGCCTCGACGAGGCCGTCGCAGCCGTCGCCGGCGCCCTGCGAGAATAGGAGCGGACATGGCCGGACCCAGCCTGGATGGATCTCGCGTGCCCGCGGCTCTCCGAGCCGCCGCGACGGTGAGCGGAGAAGGCCGTGGCTGAGCGCAGCAGCCGGGGACACGGGTGGACCGCGCACGGCGGCGTGCCGGTCGGCCGGCGGGTGCGGCTCCCGCGCGGCGCCCGCGGCCCGATCAAGGTGTTCGTGAACGGGGTCGAGCAGCGCGAGGGGGTCGACTACGAGCTCGGCGAGGGCACGGTCGTCTTCGCGGAGCCGATCCTCAAGGAGGACCTGCGGCAGCTCCCCTGGTACCGCAAGATCGCGCTCGGCCTGGGCACGATCGGCAACTACGAGAAGAACGAGACCGTCGACCTCGAGTACCGCCTCGACGGCAAGGTCCACCTCGCCTCCAACGTCCCGGTCCTCCCCGACCCAGACTGACGAAGCGGCCTTCCGTCCGTCAGCCAGAGCGCTGGCCCAAATTGGTCTCGACCGGGTCGCCACGAGACGCCCAGAGAC
This sequence comes from uncultured Conexibacteraceae bacterium, assembly GCA_964487515.1. Lineage (GTDB taxonomy): Bacteria > Actinomycetota > Thermoleophilia > Solirubrobacterales > 70-9 > RHKX01. Next base: position 4,870 of record CAZARJ010000051.1, read on the forward strand.
CGCTAAGCGGCACCGCGGCCAGCCGGTCGCCGAAGGGCACCGTGCTCGATCCTGTGTAGAGCAGAACGCCGGCCTTGAATCGATCTCCTAGCTTGCCGCGAAGGTGGCGGAGCCCGCGAAAGTCGCCGACGGACACGGAAGCCGCCGTCTTCACCTCCACCGCAACAACTGAGCCATCGCGACGCTCGAGCACGACATCGACCTCGCGGCCTTCCCGGTCGCGGTAGTGGAACTGCCTGGGTGCGTTTTCCTGCCAGGCGATCTGGCGGGCGATCTCGACGGCGACGAACGACTCGAAGACTGGGCCCGCCGCGTTTCCGTCCGTCGCGATGCGATCGGCGTCGGTGCCGATCAAATGGCAGAGGAGCCCGCTGTCGGCGACATAGACCTTCGGCGCCTTGATCGTGCGGCTGAGCAGGTTGTTGCTCCACGCCGGCACTCGGCGGACGAGGAATAGGGTCTCGAGCAGGGCGCCGTGCGAGCGCACCGTGTTCGCCGCCAATTCCAGATCGCGTGCGAGGCCGGCGACGTTCGCGAGCGATGCGGATGTGGCGGCGAACGCCGACAGCAGACTGCGGATGTTCGCCTGATCCTGGACGTCCGCGATCGTGCGCAGGTCGCGCTCGATGATCGTGTCGATGTAGCTGGCGAAGAACCGGTCGCGACGCGCCGGGGCCCTCCCGACGGCGGCCGGGTAGCCACCTCGCGCGACCCGCTCCGCATAGGCGCCGCGCCCGACTTCGACATCCGACAGCCGCGGCCATCGACCCTCGAAGAGCTGCGGCACGAACTCCTCCGCGGCGCCTTCGAGCTCACCCTGGCTGAACGGTGAAAGCCGCAGATACTCGGCCCGCCCGGTCAGCGCGTCCGCGATGCGCGGCGCGGTCAGGATGTTCGCCGACCCCGTCAAGAGAAACTGTCCCGGCGCCTGATCGCGATCCACACGCACCTTGATCGCCAGCAGCAGATCGGGAGCGCGCTGCACCTCGTCGATCACCACCGGAGCTTCGAGCCCGGCGATGAAGCCGGTCGGATCGTCGATCGCCGCCTCGCGTGTCGCCTGGTCGTCCAGGGTGAGCACCGTGGCCGGAAGATCTTCGTCCGCGATCTCCTGCACGAGCGTGCTCTTGCCGACTTGCCGGGCGCCGAGAATGACCACGACGCGCGTGTCCCCGAGCGCCTCGAGAACGAGTGGCCGCAGTCGGCGCTCAATCAGGCCCATGTTCGCGGGCCTCGGCAGATCGTCAGTTGCAGCATCGGCAGATCGTCAGTCTACACCTCGGCAGATCGTCAGTGGAGGGGTCGGCAGGTCGTCGCTACATACCTCGGCAGATCGTCAATGGCGGCGAACAAGGGGGGCTTGGACTTTTCCGCCGCCGGGGAGAGCGCCGCCCGTCCTGGGGGTTCGGACAGCTACATTTATGCTACGTTTGTCGCATGACTAGCAAGGTCGCCTCCCGGGAGCTTCGCAATGACACCGCCGGCCTCCTGCGCCGGGTCAGCGCGGGAGAGCGACTCGTGATCACCAACCGGGGCACGCCCGTCGCCTCACTGGTTCCTTACCAGGAGCCACGCCGAAGCTGGCTCCCCCGAACCGAACTGATCCGCCGCCTTGCTGTCGCGCAGGCGGACGCCGGCCTGCGTGACGATCTGGCGCACCTCGCCGGAGACACGACCGACGATCTCGGCCCGCCCCGGTGACGCCCGCCCCGGCGCGCGGCCTGCTCGACACGAGCGTCTTCATCGCCGGTGAGTCCGGCCGGGACCTGGACGAGGCATCCCTACCCGAGGAGAGCGCGATCTCCTCGATCACGGTCGCCGAGCTGCAGGTCGGCGTGCTCGCGGCCAGCGACGTGGATACCCGGGCCCGTCGCCTCGCCACGCTCGAAGCGGTCGCCGATGTCCCGAGCCTGCCGGTCGACGACTCCGTGGCAGCCAGCTGGGCGCTGCTGCGCATCCACCTGGCGGAGGCACAGCGGCGCGTGAACGTCAACGACCTCTGGATCGCCGCCACGGCGCTCGCCAACGACCTGCCCGTCGTCACCCAGGACGACGATTTCGACCCGCTGGAGGGGTTCGGCGGGCTCCGCATCGTCCGCGTCTGATCGACCTCGGCAGATCGTCAGCCAGAGGGCCGGCTGATCGTCAGTGGAGGGGTCAGCAGATCGTCAGCCAGAGCGCAGTGACGGGGGATAAGGCTGGGACCTGCAGGTAGTCGAATCCTGTCTTGCGAGCCCGTGACTCCGGTTTTGCAGCCCGCTGACTCCGGTTTTGCAGCCCGCTGACTCCGGTTTTGCAGCGGCTAGAATCCGGTATTGCACCCACTGCGAGATGCTCTGAATCGAGGGCCATCAGATGACCGCTCTCATACCGCGCAACGATCGAAACCTCATCGCCGAGGCTCTCGGCGATACGCGCTGCGTCTTCCTGCTCGGGGCGCGCCAGGTTGGGAAGAGCACGCTCGCACGGCAGATGGCGGACGACCATCTCACTCAGAGCATCAGCCTCGACGACAAGGGGCCCCGAGACGCGGCGCTCACCGATCCCGAGGGATTTGTAGCCGGGTTGAGCCGCCCAGTCCTAATCGACGAGGTCCAGCGCGGAGGGCCCGACCTCCTGCTGTCGATCAAGAAGGTCGTCGACCGGGACCTGAGGCCAGGCCAGTTCCTCCTGACCGGATCAGCGAACGTCCTGCGCCATGAAAGGACGATCGATGCGCTGACCGGCCGCGCGGAGATCATCCGCCTCTGGCCCCTCGCTCAAGCCGAGATCGAGCGCACCTCCACCAACTTCGTCGACGCGGCCTTCAGCGGCAAGCCACCCAACGTCGAGGCTGCGCCAGTCGGGCGGGATGCGCTCCGCGTGCGCATCGCTGCAGGCGGCTATCCCGAGGCACGGAAGCGCACCGAGCAACGGCGAAAGCGCTGGTTCGAGAGCTACCTCAGCTCAACCTTCGAGCAAGATCTTCAGAGCATCGCGGACCTCGAGAAACCACACGAGGTCCCGCGGCTGATGCGTCTTCTCGCGGCACAGACCGCGAACCTCTTCAATCCAACGGCCATCGGGTCGAAGCTCGGGCTCGAGCTCCGCACGGTTCAGCGCTACGTCGATCTGCTGGAAACGATCTTTCTCGTCAAGCGGATCAGGGCGTGGCGGCCGGGCCTGGGGCAGCGCGAAGTCCAACGCGCCAAGGCCTATATCGCCGACAGCGGCCTGCTGCTCCACCTGCTCGGCAGCAACGATGAGCGCCTGCTCGGCGATGACCAGATCACGGGCAAGGCGCTCGAGAGCTTCGTCGCAATGGAGGTCCTCAGACACGCTGAGTGGTCCGAGCGCATGCCCGGCGTCTTTCACTACCGCCGTGGGAAAAGCGAGATCGATCTGATCCTCGAGGACAGATCCGGCCAGATCGTCGCCGTGGAGGTAAAAGCGTCAGCGACGATCCGGGCACGAGATTGGCGATCGCTCGAGAACCTCCGCGATCAATACGGCGCCCACTTCCGCTGCGGCATCGTCATCCACACCGGCGAGCAGACCGTGCCGCTCGGCGACCGACTTTTCGCCGTTCCCCTGAGCGGCCTCTGGACGGACTGAGCCGGGGTCGGCAGATCGTCAATGGAGGGGTGGTCGCCAGATCTTCAGTAGGCCGGCGCCTGGCGCGGGCGCGGGATCAGGGGGCCTAGCGCTCTCTTCCGGCCGGACCGACCCGGGGTGGCGCTACGCCGCGGTGGGCTGCGGCGCTCTCGCGCGCGCGGGGGAGCGGCGCTCGCGGCGCGAGTGGCGGTGGTGAGGGGAGGCGTCCCCGCCGGGGCGCGATCGTGAGTCGGTGGCCGGCTCGAAGAGCGCGTCGATCAGGGCGTCGACGGCCGTCGGCAGCTCCGCCGGACGCCCGGCGAGCAGCTTCATGCGCATCGTCTCCACGAGCGCTCCCGCGAGCATCCGGGCCTGGACGGGGTCCGGCGCCGTCTGCCCGTCGATCGGCGCGGCGGTCAGGATCCCAAGCAGCAACTCGGCCAGCGAGGCGGGCGCCGCGCCGGCCTCGCCGGGCCGGGCCCCCGGGGAGAGATCGGCGCCGGCCGCCTCGAGGAGGACGAGCCGCGCCACCCGCGGCGAGGTGGCGAGGCTCTCGGCGACCGCGCGGAGCCCTGCCGCTCGGCCGCCGGGATCACCCGGACCAGCCGCGGCGGTCGCCCGCCGCTCGATCCCGGCGAGCAGCTCGCGGCCGACCGCCGCGCAGCACTGCTCCTTGCTCTCGAAGTGGCGATAGAAGGACGGATAGGAGATGTGCGCCGCCTTGACGATGTCCGCCAGCCTGACCGCCGCATAGCCACGATCGCCGGCCAGCTCGACCATCGCGGCGACGATCCTCGCCCGCGGCCCGTCCTCGGCGGCGAAGCGCTGCTCGAGCTGCTCGTTGACGGCGGCGAGGATCGGCTGGGCCCACTGCTCACCGTCCTCGGCGGCCATCCGCAGCATCTGCTCGATCTCGCCGAGCCGCGGAGCGGCCGCCTCCGCCAGGCACGCGCGTTTGCCCGCGAAGTGGGTGTAGAACGTCTCCCGGGAGACCCCTGCGTGTCCGGCGAGCTCGCCGACGGTCAGCGCCTCATAACCCTTCGCCCCGGCGAGCTCGCGGGCGGCAGTCAGGATCTGCCCGCGGGCGGGGCGGGAGCGCAGGCGCTCGGCCTGCGCAGCCCGCTCGGCGGCCGATCTCCTGCGCATTGCCATCAGATACCTCGGCGCTGCGACCGCTTCTTCTTCTTCGCCTTCTTGCCGCCGCACTTGACGACCATCTGCTTCTCCTTGAGCCGATCGCCGTTATGGGCATTCATCGCCACGTTGGCCCGGCGCAGCTTCTTCCGCTTGCAGATGTCCTTGGAGTTGACCAGCAGCCCACCCTTGCCGCCCTTCAAGCTCATCCGGAACCGCTCGACTGGAACGTCGGGAACTATCTGGAACGTGTTTCTGATCCGGCCCTTGGACTGATCGATCTTGCCGAACAGGTCGATCGGAACGATCCCGTTCAGATCGGCTGCCAGATCGGGCAGCTCGTTCGGCCCGACCTTCAGGTAGACGGGACCCGCGAGCGGCTCCGCGAGGATCGGGCTCCATGCCCGCGCGGTGCCGATCTTCGAGTCCGCGGGGCAGTCCTCTGCCTCCCACTGCGTGGGAGTGCAGACTCTGGAGAGGGCGTCCT
>CAZARJ010000052.1:0-9667 GCA_964487515.1 uncultured Conexibacteraceae bacterium
GGCTCGAGCTCGATCAACGCGATGCTCTACGTGCGCGGCCATCGCGACGACTACGACGGCTGGCGCGAGGCGGGCTGCGCCGGCTGGGGCTGGGATGACGTCCTGCCCTACTTCATCCGCTCCGAGCATCGCGAGGCCGGCGCCTCCCCGCTGCACGGGATCGGCGGGGAGCTCAACGTCGCCGCGCTGCGCAGCCCCCGCGAGCTGACGGCGCTGATGCTCGCGGCCGCCCGGGAGCGCGGCTTCCCCCCCGACCCCGACTACAACGACGGGGCGCCGTGGGGCGCGGCGCAGGCCGAGGTGACGCAGCGCCGGGGCCGTCGCTGGAGCGCCGCCGACGCGTTCCTGCGCCCCGCGCTCGGGCGGCGCAACCTGACCGTGCTCAAGGGCGTGGAGGCGATCGGCGTGGAGCTGTCAGACGGCCGCGCCGCGGGCGTCCGGGTGGCCGGCGCGGCGCCCTTCGCGGTCGCCCGGGCGCGCCGGGAGGTGATCTGCGCCGCGGGCGCGATCGGCTCGCCGAAGCTGCTCATGCTGGCCGGGATCGGGGACCCCGGGGCGTTGCGCGAGGCCGGCGTCGAGCCGCGCGTGGAGCTGCCCGGAGTGGGCGCCAACCTCCAGGACCATCCCTACGTGACCGGCACCTGGGAGGCGGCGGCCGGCTCGCTGCGCGACGCCGAGCGCCCCCGGGCGGTGCTCGAGTTCCTGCTCCGCCGCCGTGGCCCGCTCACCTCGCCCGTCGCCGAGGGCTTTCTGTTCACGCGCTCCGCCGGCGCCTCCGAGGGCCCGCCCGACCTCCAGCTCCACCTCGCCCCCGCCTACTTCGCCGACAACGGGTTCGAGGACTTCGACGGCCACGCCCTGACGATGGGCCCCGTCCTGGTCGCGCCGCGCTCGCGGGGCAGCGTGCGCCTGCGCGGCGCCGATCCCACCGCGCCGCCGCGGATCGTCACCAACTCGCTCACCGACGCGGCCGACCTCGCCGCCATCCTCGCGGGCGTGCGGCTCGTCCGCGACCTGGCGGCGACCGCCCCGCTGGCCGGCGCGATCCGGCGCGAGATCTATCCCGGACCCGCCGTCGGCGACGACGAAGAGGCGCTGGCGGCCGACGCCCGGCGCCGCTGCGAGCTGCTCTACCACCCGGTCGGCACCTGCCGCATGGGCACCGGTGCGGACGCCGTCGTCGATCCCGAGCTGCGGGTGCGCGGCGTCGAGAGCCTGCGCGTCGCCGATGCCTCGATCATGCCCGCGATCACGCGCGGCAACACCAACGCCCCCACGATCATGATCGCCGAGAAGGCCGCCGACCTGATCCTCGGCCGCCCGCCGCTCCCCCTCCCGACGCCCCCCGGCGCCGCTGCCTGAGTCGGGTTCCGGGCTTTCGGCCCCCGCCCGCCGCCCGCCGCCGCGCCGCACGAACCCGAGCTTCTCGCCGCTATCGAGCGACAATCTCGGGTTCGTGCGGGCGGTGGCTCGGGAAGCGATGCCCTCGCTCAGCAGTAGGCCGCGATCTGGAACCCGCGGTCGGCGGGGGCGCCGTCCTTGTCGTAGGTCCTGACTCCGATCTCCGTCTTGCCGAGGGGCCAGTTGTAGGTCTCGATCATCCCCGGCGTCCCCGGCCCGGCGATCAGATCCGAGTCCTCGGTGAACGGCTCGCCGAGCGTCGCGATGCGCGGGCACCGGTCGACCTCCCAGCCGAAGTTGACCTCGTACATTCCCTCGCCGCTGCGGTGTGCGGCGATCACGATCGGGTCACCCCCGGGGCCGGTGCCGACGCTCTTGACCGTGCCCCCGTCGGCGTTGACGACCGCGATCCAGGCCGAGCCGGCCGGACCCTCCGGGCCCTGCTCGCCCTCCGGGCCGCGCTCGCCGGCCGGGCCCTGCTCACCGGCCGGGCCGCGCTTCCCCCGAGGAAGCTGTCCCCGCGCGAAGTCCCGCTTCTTCAGCGAGCGGTCCTTGACCGCCTTCGAGGTCACCGAGCTCTTCGCCAGCTTCTGCTTCGTCACGGCCTTCTTCTTCAAGTGCTTGGTGCCGACGCTGTTGCGCGGCAGGTGCACGGCGGCATAGGCGACCCCGCCGAGCGCGACGAACAGCGCGGCGGCGGCGAGCACGTTGGCGAACATCGTGCTCTCGTGCAACGTCTTCAAGATCCTCACGAGCAATCCCTCTCTCATTTGCTTGACCGAAAGCGCCAGCGGGAAGCGACGGCTCCCGGCCCGGCTGCGGCGGCGAGCGTAAGGCGGCGATCCCGGCTTTCGCTCGGGCTTCGCAACGAATTCCGGACGCCGTTCTGTGGATGCCCACAAGCGTCGATAGAGTCGGCCCGGCGCATGGCCGACGCCGCCGCGGATCTCGCCGAGGAGCTCGAGCCGAGCCAGGCCGAGCTCGCGGACGGCCTTGCCGCCTTCTGCCTTGAGCGGGTCCCGGAGCTGCCGCGCGACGAGGAGGCGGTGGAGCTGCTGCGGGCCGGTGCGCGCGGCCACCTGGCGATCGTCACCGGCCTGCTCGCGACGCCGGGCGCCCAGCCGGACGACTTCGACCAGCCGCAGGCGGCGGCCGCCTACGCGGCGATGTGCGCGCGCCGCGGCATCGACGTCGGGGTCGTGCAGCGGGCGACGCGTCTCGGGGTCGACTGGTTCTGGCGCACGCTCGGGGAGCGGCTCGCGGACACGGTCGAGGACCGGGGGCGCCGCGGCGAGCTGCTCGACGCCGGGATGGAGGTCGTGCTCGGCTACGCGGACCTCGCGATCGGCTGGATCGAGCCGACGTACATGGAGGAGCGTCGCCGCTGGGTGCGGAGCCCGGAGGCGATCCGCCGCGCGACGACGCTCGAGGTGCTCGCCGACGGCCCCCTGGACGCGGACGGGGCGAGCCGCCGGCTCGGCTACGAGCTGTCGGGCGAGCACCGCGCTCTGATCCTCTGGCCCGTGAGCGCGCGCGAGGAGCGGACCGCGCTGGAGGGCTCGATCAAGGCGGCCGGCGGTGGGCGGGCGGGGCTGCTGGTGGCCGACGGGGAGGCGCTCTGGGCCTGGGTCGACGGGACCGCCCGGCTCAACGGGTGGCGGCCGCCGCCGCGCTGGCGGGCGGTCGCCGGCGATCCGGGCCCCGGCCGGGAAGGTTTCCGCCGCAGCCACGAGGAGGCGCGGATCGCCTACCACGCGCTGCGCCCGCTGGGCGCGGCGGCCCCGGCGCTGGCCCGCTACGGGGAGGTCGCGATCCCCGCCCTGCTGAACGCAGCCGAGCCCCGGCGGGCCCGCGATCTCGTCCACCGGGTCCTGGGACCGCTCGCCGCCGACGACGAGCGCGCCGCGCGCCTGCGCGCGACCGTCTCCGCGTACCACGCCGCCGGCTGCCGCTACGCCGGCGCCGCGGAACGCCTCGCGGTCCATGAGAACACCGTCGCCTACCGCCTGCGCCAGGCGGCCGAGCTGCTCGGCCGGCCACTCGACGAGCCGCGCCTCGAGCTGGCCGTCGCTCTGCGCCTGCTGGAGACGTTCGGCCACGGCTGGCTCGCCGGCGAGGCCGGGGCGGCGTAGACGGCGCCCGCCCGGGCGCCCCGGGGGACGTCGCGGACGAACCCGATTTCTTGGCTGCTATCGAGCGAAAAAATCGGGTTCGTGCGCCCGGGGGAGCCCGGAGCGCCGCGTCCGGCGACGGCTCAGCCCGGCGGGGGCGGCGGGGGCTTGCCGATCGGGGGGCGGCCGCGCTTGAGGCCCGGGGTGCGGATCAGCTTCAGGGGCTGGAAGGCGGAGCTGAGCTCGACGTAGAAGCAGACGCCGTCGCGCTCCTCGATCGCGGTCACGGCGGCATCGCGGTTGCGCCAGGCGGCGGCGACGCCGAGCGCGAAGCCGGTCGCGATCGCGGGGATCTGGGGCAGCACGGCCCCTGCCGCGCCGGCGAGCACCGCGAAGAGGATCACGGGCCACAGGCGCGCGAAGGCGATCCGGGCGGGCGTCTCGGCCGGGAGGCTGGTCGAGGTTCGGGCCTCGCTGAGCGGGCCGGCGACGGCCGCCGCGGTGCGTTCAGGGCGGCCGAGCCAGATCCCACCGCCGATCGCGACCAGCCACCAGCCGAGGGCGAGCGCCGCGAGGGTGTCGTCGCCGGCGGCGTTGATCGTCACCCCCGAGATCGCGGCGAGGCCCGTGGCGACGAAGGCGACCAGGAGCACGGTCCCCCTGAGCAGGTCCTTGAACGGCATCTCAGCCGGCCAGCTCCTGGAGCAGGGGAAGGAGCCCGGCGGGACCGTCGACGAGCAGGTCGGCCTCGCCGGCGATCTCCGGCGGCCCCTCCGCGGAGCGCACGCCCACGCGCAGGATCGCCAGCAGCGAGCCCCGGTCGCAGAGCTCGGCGAGGGCGGCGAAGGCGTCCAGGTCGGTGCGGTCGTCGCCGGCGTACAGGGCGGCGCTGACCGGGGCGACCGCGAGCAGGTCGCGCACCGCGGTGCCCTTGTCGAGGCGCACGTCGGGCCGCAGCTCGAGCACCTTGCGGCCCCGATGGGTGACGAGGCCCCGGCGCTCGGCCCGGGCGGCGATCTCGGCCACGCGCGCCTCGGCGGCCGCCTCGTCCCCGGCGCCGCGCCAGTGCAGGGCCACGATCGTCCCCTTGTCCTCGAGCCGGATCCCGAGCTCGCGCAGCTCCGCTTCGTCGAGCCGGGCGGCGAAGGCGGGCGCCTCGCCGGCCAGCGCCTGCACCGTGGGTGGCATGCGCGGCGCGGCGGCCGCGCGGGTGAGGACCTCGAAGCCGTGGTTGCCGACGTAGGTCAGCTCCCCCACCCCGACGATCTCGCGCGCGGCGAGCGCCGGGCGGCCCGTGACCACCGCGGCGAGGCCGAACCGGGCCGCGATCGAGCTCAGCGCCGCGCGCGCCTCCGGGCCGACCTCGACCTGCTCCGGACGGGCCGCGATCGGCGCCAGCGTGCCGTCGAGATCGAGCAGGATCGCCGCCTGCTCCGGAGCCCGCAGGAGCGGCTCGGCGGCGGCTCGCAGGCTGGCCTTGCTCGGGGTCGGCCCGTCCATCTGACCTAGTATCGCGCCGTGCCCCGCGAACGCATCATGAAGCTGGCGGGGATCGGGATCGCCGCCGGCGCCTTCAGCGGCCTGTTCGGGGTCGGCGGCGGCGCGGTGATCGTGCCGCTGCTGCTCATGCTCGGCCTCGCGGAGCGCCGCGCGACGGCCACCTCGCTCTGCGCGATCGTGATCATCGCGGGCCTCGCCGTCCTCGTCCAGGCCGCCTACGGCAACGTCGACCTCGGCTACGCCGCGATGCTCGCCGGCCCCGCCGTGGTCGGCGTCGGGCTTGGGGTGGGGATCCAGCAGCGCGTCCCCGAGCGCGCGATCTCGATCGCCTTCGCCGTCCTGCTCGTCGCCGTCGCCGCCGAGCTGATCGTCGCCTGAGCATGGACGTCGCGCTCGCCATGCTCCTCGCGCTCGCCGGCGGCGCGCTGGGCGGGCTGCTGGGGGTCGGCGGCGGGATCGTCTTCGTCCCCACCCTGTCGATCGTGCTCGGGGCCTCCCAGATCGAGGCGGAGGCGACCTCGCTGCTGGTCATCTTGCCGATGGCGATCGTCGGGACCTGGCGCCAGCTCCGGCACGGCAACGTCTCGCTGCGCGACGGGGTGCTGGTCGGCGTGCTGTCGCTGCCCGGCGTGGCGCTCGGCGTCGCGATCGCCAACCTGCTGCCGGCGCGCGCGCTGGAGCTGGCCTTCGCGGCGCTCTGCCTCGTCGTCGCCGCGCGCCTGCTGACGCGGCTGCGCCGCCCGGAGCGGCCGGCGTGAGCGCGGACGGGCTCGAGATCGCGCCCGGGGTGACGATCCCCCTGCACGAGGTCGAGGTGCGGACAAGCCGCTCCGGCGGCCCCGGCGGCCAACACGCGAACAAGACCGAGTCGCGGGTCGAGGCGATCTTCGACGTGCGGGCATCGAGCGCGCTGACCCCCGCTCAGCGGGAGCGGGTCATGGCCCGCTGCGGGCCGCGGGTGAGCGCCGTCGCCGCCGACTCGCGCGGGCAGGCGCGCAACCGGGCGCTCGCCCTCGAGCGCCTGCGCGAGCGGCTCGCCCGGGCGATCGAGCGGCCGAAGCGACGCCGCCCGACCAGGCCCGGCCGCGGGGCGCGCGAGCGCCGGCTCGAGGCCAAGCGCCGCCTATCGGAGCGCAAGCGCGCCCGCCGCAAGCCGACCGACTACTGACGGCGAGCCGGTGGACGGCTTCGAAAGCCGCCGGCGCACGGCCCTCAACGGGAGTCAGGCGGCCGCGCCCGAAGGGCTCAGCGGGTGGGCGGGGCGTGCTCGAGGGCGCCCTTGACCGAGGCGTCGAGGGCGTTGAGGCGATAGAGGGCGAGCGCCTCGGGCGAGCCGAAGCCGCCGCTCTGGCCGGCTGAGGCGCGGCCACCGCGGCCGGCGGCATCGGGGCCGTGGTGGCTGAGGATGCAGTGCAGCAGGGCCAGACGGCGGCCCTCCGGCAGCGGCCTCGCGGCGGCCCCGACGATCTCGGCCCCGATCGCCAGGTGGCCGAGCAGCGCCCCCTCCTCGCTGATCCCGAGCTCGGCCCCGTAGGTGAACTCGCGCACCTTGCCGATGTCGTGCAGCAGGCTCGCCGCCATGAGCAGGTCCGAGTCGAGCTTCGGGTGCAGCTGGCAGACCTCGGCGACCAGCGTCCCGACGGCGACCGTGTGCTCGAGCAGGCCGCCGAGGTAGGCGTGGTGGCCGGCCCGCGTGCAGGGCGCCCGGCGCAGCTCCCGCGCGATCGCCGGCTCGCCGAGGACGCGCTCCACGACCGCCCGCAGCGGCGCGTCGTAGATCTCGCGCGCCAGGTGCTCGAGGAACCCCTCCAGCTCCTCGACCGAGCGGTAGGCGGAGGGCAGGAACTCCTCCGGCTCGTAGCTGCCCGGATCGAGCCGCCGCAGGTCCGTGATCTCGGCCGCCAGCCGGCCCCGGAAGCGCTCCACCTTGCCTCGCGCCTCGATCGCGTCACCACGCTCGAAGCGCGCGCCGAGCTGGTCCGCTCCGGCGAAGATCCGCGCCTGGATGCTGCCGGTGCGATCGCGCAGCTCGAGGCTCAGGTATGCGGTGCCGGCGCGTGACTGGCGGCGGTCCTTGCTGACCACGGCGAAGCGCCCCCGCAGCGGCCCCGGCTGCAGCGTCGCGATCCCGGCCGGGGGCCGGGGCGCGGATGCGGGGCTCGGCTGCGGCTGCTCGGCTGTCGATCGGGGAGCGGCGATGGGATCGCTCATCGAAGCATCTCCGACGGCGGAGGGACGCCGGCCGGGAGCCGAGCTGCTCGCCGGCCGGGGCGCGCCGCTACTGTGGACACGATGAATCCGATCGTCTGGGAAAGCGAGCTGCCCGAGCTTCGCTCACCGGTGCTCGTGAGCTCGTTCTCAGGCTGGAACGACGCCTCCACGGCGGCGAGCACCGCGCTGGCCGCGATCGCCGGAGAGCTCGAGCCGGAGCTGACGCCGGTGGCCGAGATCGACCCCGAGGAGTTCTTCGACTTCCAGGCCAATCGCCCGACGATCGAGATCGTCGGGGGGTCGCTGTCCGGGGTCTCGTGGCCCGACAATCAGATCGTCGGCGCCCACGTGCCGGGCGCGGAGCGCGACCTGCTGCTGCTCGGCGGCACGGAGCCGAGCCTGCGCTGGCGCACCTTCTGCAACGCGGTCCTCGACATCGGCGAGCGCTACGGGGTCGAGTCGGTCGTCACCTTCGGATCGCTGATCGCGGACGTGGCGCACACCCGGCCGGTGCCGATCACCGGGATCGCGAGCGACGATGAGATGATCGCCGAGCTCGGGCTCGAGGACGTCGGCTACGAGGGCCCGACCGGGATCCTGGCCGTCTTCCACGAGACCTGCCGCGAGCGGGGGATCAAGGTCGCGAGCCTCTGGGCGGCGGTCCCCCACTACGCCGCCGCCGTCCCCAACCCGAAGGCCGGCCTGGCGCTGCTGCGGCGTCTCGAGGATCTGATCGGGATCACCTTCGAGGCCGCGGACCTGGAGATCGCGTCACGGAGCTTCGAGGCCCAGGTGACCCAGGCCGTCGCCGCCAACCCCGAGATCAGCGAGCTGGTCGAGCGGCTCGAGGAGCAGCAGGACGAGGTCGCCAGCTTCTCCCAGGACGAGCTTCCCTCCGGCGACACGATCGCGCGCGAGTTTCAGCGGTTCCTCCGCGACCAGCAGGAGTAGGAGCCCCCGGCCAACTGGGCCGGATCGAGCCCGCATGCGGGTCGAACTGCATGCCACCTCCGAGACGGATCGTCTAGGTGGGGCCCGGATCACGCGCGGCGAGCGTCTCCGTCACCTCCGCGGCAACCGGCGCGGCCGGCCGGAGTGTCACGGGGCGGAAGCGCCGAACCAGGAACCCCTCCTGGCCGAGCCGCGCATCCTTTCTGTGGTCGCGGTCGCGCTGCTCCGGGCGCTCGTGGTGGCCCCCGTCGATCTCGACCACGAATCGCTCCCGCCTCCAGAGGAAGTCGACCTCGTAGTCGAGCAGGGGAACGTTCACCTCCGGTGAGCGGATCCCGAAGTCGTGGCAGATCTCCAGGAACTCGCACTCAGGTCCGCTGCGGGTCCGCTCCAGTGGTAGGTGGGGCGCGTCGATCAGAGCGCGAACCGCGGCTGCGCCCCGACGTCCCTTCGCCCGCTCGCAGAGCTCGACCAGCCACCCGTGGTCCAATCCGGGGGGAGATCCTCCGGAGCGAACCGAGGTGCTCAGGTGAATTGGGCGCCTGGTCCCGGGCCGAACGATGCCGAGCGCCTCCGCGGAGCTCCAGTGGCTCAGGAACGAGTGCACCCCGCCGGCGAGCACCGCCGCCATCCACCGCCCTTCGCGGCTGAGCTGCGGATGCCCGGCCGCGTACACACCGCGGTAGAGACGAAACAGGTGCCCCGTGTCGACCCAGCGGGTAATCGTGGTCGGCGCGATTCCCGCGTCTCGGAGCTGCGGGCGCGAGATAACGCCGTGCTGCCGGGCCGCGATCGCGCCCGCCCGGGCCGCAGGCGGGCCGCGCAAAGCCCGTATGCGGGCCCAAGTCCATGCCACCTCTGCCATTTGCCCAGCGTGGCGCTCCAACTCATACGAATCCAGACCTGAATGTGTCGACTCAGCGCCAAATTCGCACCGACTTGCGAGCGGCGCCGAGCGGCCCGTCAGGCCTCGGAGGCGGGGCAGATGAGGCGGTAGTCGCACCAGGAGCAGACGGCGAAGGAGGGCCGCGGCTCGAAGTCCTGCTCGTTGATCCCGGCGGCGACCTCGGCGACGGTGCGCTCGACCCGCTCGAGGGCGTCGGGCTCGCCACCGGCCGGGACCTTCTTGTCCTCGAGCACGTACCAGTAGGCGCCGTCGGCGGCCTCGATGTCCCAGGCCTCGCGGGCGGCGACGCGGTAGAGCGCGATCTGCACGTCGTCGCCGAGCTCGGCCGGGCGCTTGGCGGGGCCGGTCTTGTAGTCGATCAGCTCGTAGCTGCCGTCGGGGTGGCGGTCGACCCGGTCCACGCGCCCGGCGATCGTGTCGTCCCCGATCCGGAAGGAGAAGCGGCGCTCGAGCCAGACCGGGCGGGCGGCGCCCGCGCTGTGGCGCTCGTGATAGCGGGCGAGGGCGGCGACGGCGCGGTCCCGGTACTGGAGCTCGTCGTCGGAGAAGCCGAAGCCGGTGCGCCGCCAGCCCGCCTCGAAGAGGC
>CAZARJ010000053.1:0-1874 GCA_964487515.1 uncultured Conexibacteraceae bacterium
CACGGCGTCAGCCGGGCTCGCCGACGTCGGCCGCCATCGCGATCGCGTCGTCCATCGGCTCCAGGGGATCGACGTTGATCGGGCCGTGTCCGGGGGCCAGCGCGCTGGGCTCGAGGGCGCGCAGGGCGATCGCCGACTCGAGCTCCAGCTCGCGGCTCCAGGTCGCCACGGCCGGCAGCGGGAACCAGGGGTTGATGCGGGCGCTGGTCGCGACCCCGAACAGGGTGGAGTAGACGTCGCCGCAGAAGATCGTCCGGTCGCGGTGGTCGAGCAGCGCGATGTGCCCCGGCGTGTGGCCGGGCGTCGCGATCACCTCCAGCGAGCCCACCCGGTCCCCCGCGTGCAGCAGCCGGTCGGGCTTCGTCTCGGCGCCCGGATAGGAGCCGCTCAGCTTGTCCGCGGGCTCCCCCTGGTCCAGGGACTTGTCGCCGGCCATCAGGCGGGCGTCACGCGCCGAGATCGAGACCTCGGCGTCGGGGAGGGCGGCGGCGAGGCGGTCGAGCCCGCCGATGTGGTCGCCGTGCGCGTGCGTGAGCACGATCCGCACGACCGGGACGCCGAGATCGTCCACGCCCTTGAGGATCCCCTTGACGCTGCCGCGGAGCCCGGTGTCGATCAGCGTCAGCCCGTCCTCCTCGGGGAGCAGATAGGCGTTGACGAGGCCGAGGCGGCTGATCCGCACGCCGCCGGCGCTGGTTCGCGCGCTCATCGGTCGATGGTAGCTGTGTCGCCGCTGTGCCCGGCCCGCGGCACCCGGGCCGCGTCCGGCGGCGCCGCTTCACCCGCCGCGCCGTGCGCACCCCGGATCGTGGCAGGATGCGGCTTGTGGCATCGGACCGCCGCCAAGAGGTCGCCCGCAGCGAGCGGGTCCTGCCCGGGGTGTGGCGCCTGCGGCTGCCCTGCCCCTGGCCGGGCGTCCCGCACGTCAACGCCTGGGCCCTCGAGCGGGCGGACGGGATCGTCCTCGTCGATACCGGGATCGGCGGCGAGGACGGGCTCGCGCAGCTCGAGCTGGCGCTCGGGCAGGCGCGCTTCAAGCTCCGCGACGTGCGGCTGCTGGTCTGCACGCACTCGCACAGCGACCACTACGGGCTCGCCGGCCCGATCGTCGACGCGGCGGGCTGCGAGCTGTGGATGCACCCGGCATGGGGCCACGTCCGGGATCTCGCCGAGGATCCGGAGGGGGCGCTGGAGGAGCGGCTCGAGGTGGCCCGCCAGAGCGGCGTGCCCGCGGCCGCCCTGGAGCGCTATCGCAACGCCCGCAGCGACGAGGAGTCGCTGATCGATCGCATCGTGCCGCCCGACCGCGACCTGGTCGACGGCGTCGAGGTCGCCACCGACCTGGGCTTCCTGCGG
Organism: uncultured Conexibacteraceae bacterium; assembly: GCA_964487515.1. GTDB lineage: Bacteria > Actinomycetota > Thermoleophilia > Solirubrobacterales > 70-9 > RHKX01. Next base: position 1,357 of record CAZARJ010000053.1, read on the forward strand.
ACCTGGGAGACGCCCGGCCACGCGCCCTCGCACGTCGTCCTGCACGAGCCCGAGAGCGGCGTGATGCTCTCCGGCGACCATCTGCTGGGCCGGGTCTCGCTGTTCTTCGACCACGGCCACACGCCGGACCCGGTGGGCGAGTTCCTGGCCTCGCTCGAGACCGTCGAGGAGCTCGACGTGCGCCTCTGCCTGGCCGGCCACGGGCGGCCGTTCCGCGACGTGGGGACGAAGATCGAGGCCAACCGGGAGCTCGTCGCCGCGCAGCTCGACCTGGTCCGCGAGGCGCTCGCCGGCGACGGGCTGACTCCGTTCGAGATCGTGCCCAGGCTGATCGGCCCCGAGAACCTGAACGAGGCGACCGCGGCCTGGGGCCTGCAGATCGTGCTCGCCTACCTGGATCACCTCCGGGCCCGGGGAGAAGCCGAGCCGCTCGCGGGCAGCGACCCGCAGTCCTGGCGGCTCAGCGCCGGCGCCTGAGACCGGGTCCGAGACCGAGCTTGCGCTTCTCCGCAAATCGC
>CAZARJ010000053.1:1974-9360 GCA_964487515.1 uncultured Conexibacteraceae bacterium
CCGAGCTTGCGCTTCTCCGCAAATCGCCCGGGTTTCGACAAGCTCGGCGGCGAGGCGGGAGCGTGGGGAAACGAGGATTGAGGGGCGTCGTATACGGTCATAGGCATCGGGATGCGACCGGCGACGGCCCATGATCCGCTTGCGAGGGAGGCGAAAGTCAGGCGATGAGCTTTCTCGACTACCTGGACAGCCGCTCGGACACGCTGATTCAGCTCACGATCGAGCACGCCGAGGTGGTCGCGATCTCGATCCTGATCGCGACCGCGATCGGCGTCGCGATCGGCGTCTTCACCTACGGCCACGAGCGCAGCTCCCAGATGGCCCTCGCCACCTGCGCGGTCTTCCTCACGATCCCCTCGCTGGCGCTGTTCGCGCTGCTCATCGCCCCGCTGGGCCTCGGCTACGCGCCGACCGTCGTCGGGCTCGTCCTCTACGCGCTGCTGCCGATCGTGCGCAACACGATCATCGGCCTGCGGAGCGTGGACCCGGCGATCATCGAGTCCGCCCGCGGCGTCGGGATGGGGCGCTGGCGGCGGCTGCGGCGGATCGAGATGCCGCTCGCCTGGCCCGTGATCCTGACCGGGATCCGGATCTCGACCCTGATCGTGCTCGGGATCGCGGCGGTCGCGGCGGCGATCAACGGCCCCGGGCTCGGGGAGCTGATCTTCAGCGGCCTGACCCGGATCGGCGCCGTCAACGACGTCAACGAGATCGTCACCGGTACGCTCGGGATCGTCGTCCTGGCGCTGCTCTTCGACATCGCCTTCTTCGTCATCCGCCGGCTGACCACCTCCCCGGGGGTGCGGGCGTGAGCCGGGCCGCGGAGCCGAAGGAGTCCAACGGCTCGGGAGCGCCCCGGTCGATGATCCGGCTCGAGGGCCTCGAGAAGCGCTACCCGGGCCAGAGCGAGCCCGCCGTGAACGACCTCTGGCTCGAGGTCCCCGAGGGCGAGATCGCGGTCCTCGTCGGCCCGTCCGGCTGCGGCAAGACCACGACCCTGAAGCTGATCAACCGGCTGATCGAGCCGACCGGGGGGCGGATCGTGATCGCCGGCGAGGACGTGACCGAGGGCGACCCGGACGTGCTGCGGCGGCGGATCGGCTACGTGATCCAGCAGGTCGGCCTGTTCCCGCACATGACGATCGCCGAGAACATCGCCACCGTGCCCGAGATGCTGGGCTGGAAGGAGGCGGAGACGCGGGCCCGCACGGACGAGCTCCTGGAGCTGGTCGGCATGGAGCCCGCCACCTACCGCGACCGCTACCCGCGCGAGCTCTCCGGCGGGCAGGGGCAGCGGATCGGGGTCGCCCGCGCCCTCGCCGCCGACCCGCCCGTGCTGCTCATGGACGAGCCGTTCGGCGCCCTCGACCCGATCACGCGCGAGCGGCTCCAGGACGAGTTCCTGCGCCTCCAGCGCGAGGTCCGCAAGACGATCGTCTTCGTCACCCACGACATCGACGAGGCGATCAGGATGGGCGATCGGATCGCGCTGCTGCGGGTCGGCGGGCGCCTCGCCCAGTACGACCGCCCCGAGCGCCTGCTGATCGACCCCGCCGACGACTTCGTCGCCGAGTTCATCGGCGGCGGGGCCCGCGTCAAGGGCCTGCGCCTGCTGACCGTCGACGACGTCGAGCCGGCCGACTGGCCGACGGCGCGCCCGGGCGAGGAGCCGGCCGCGGTCCGCGACCGGCTCGGCGCCGCCGACCGCGGCTACGCGCTGCTGCTCGACGACGCCGGGCGGCCCCGGAGCTGGATCAGCAACGAGGAGCTGAGCCGCAACGGGCGCCCGCTGGAGGCGATGGGCGAGCCGGTCGACGTCACCGTGGCGGTCGACGACACCCTGCACGAGGCGCTCGACGCGCTGCTCGCCTCCGGCGCCGGAGCGGCCGCCGTCGTCGACAGCGAGCGCAGCTACCGGGGCGTGATCGACCTCGCCACCCTGGTCGCCGCGGTGGAGACGATGCGGGCGAACGGGGATGCGCCGGCCCCGCCGGAGCCGACCGGGGCGGCGCCGTGAGCCCGGGGGAGTCCGCCGCCGGGGTCGCCGACCCGCAGTCGGTGGACGCGATCCCGGGCTCGGGATCGGGGGCCCCCTCCGCGCTACGCAACCTGGTCACGCCGGCGCTTCTGGTCGCCGTCTGCGGGGCCCTCGCGCTCTATCTCGACGGCCGCCAGCTCGACGCCCAGGAGGCGCCGCTGCTGACCATGGACGTGATCCTGCGCGCGACCTGGGTGCAGATCCAGCTCGTGCTGATCTCGACCGCGCTCGTGATCGCGATCGCGGTGCCGCTCGGGATCCTGCTCACGCGGCCCTTCGCGCAGAGCCTGGCGCCGCCGATCCTCGGCGTCGCCTCGATCGGTCAGGCCGTGCCCTCGATCGGGGTCCTGGCCCTGTTCGCGGTCGCGATCGGCCTCGGTCGCCAGGGCGTGATCTTCGCGCTCGTCCTCTACTGCGTGCTCTCGGTGCTGCGCAACACGATGATCGGCCTGCAGCAGGTCGACCCGGCGCTGATCGAGGCGGCCCGCGGGATGGGGATGTCGCGCCGGCGCGTGCTGCGCCGGGTCGAGCTGCCGCTCGCGGTGCCCGTGATGCTGGCCGGGATCCGCACGGCGCTGATCATCAACGTGGGCTCGGCGACCCTCGCCACCTACACGCTCGGGGGGGCCGCCGACGGCAGCAACGGGCTCGGCTACCTGATCGACGTCGGCCTCCGTCTCGATCGACTCGATACGCTCGTGCTCGCCGGGGGGCTGCTCACCGCCGTCTTGGCACTGACCCTGGACTGGGTCGCCGGGCTGATCGAGCAGTGGTTGCATCCACGCGGACTGGGGTAAAGACATCCGCGGACCGGGGCCCGAAGCCCCATGCCTCCGGCGCTGAATCGACAAGCACACGAAAGGGAGTGATCACGATTCGATTCAAGGCAGTTACGTTGATCCTGGCGCTCGCCGCCCTCGCCTTCGGGCTCGCGGCCTGTGGCGACGACGAGAGCTCAGACAGCGGCGAGGGCCTCGGGTCCGAGGTCGAGTCGGTCGACCTGAGCGGCGCCGATCTCACGGTCGGCTCGAAGGAGTTCACCGAGCAGCTGATCCTCGGGCAGATGACGATGCAGCTGCTCGAGGCCGCCGGCGCCGAGGTCACCGACCAGACCGGCCTCGAGGGCAGCGTCGCCGCCCGCCGCGCCCTGACGTCGGGCGAGACCGACATGTACTGGGAGTACACCGGCACCGCCTGGCTGACCTACCTCGGCCACGACAAGGCGATCACCGACGCCGGCGAGCAGTACGACAAGGTGAAGGCCGAGGACGCGGAGAAGAACCAGATCGCCTGGCTCGAGCCGGCGCCGCTGAACAACACCTACGCGATCGCGGTCCGCAAGGACGCGGGCGAGCCGCTCGACGGCGTCGAGACGCTGAGCGATCTCGGCGAGCTCGTGCAGTCCGACCCCGACGCGGCGACGTTCTGCGTCGGCTCGGAGTTCGCGACCCGCGCCGACGGCCTGCCGGGCCTCGAGAAGGCCTACGGGTTCGACATCCCCTCCGGGAACATCTCGACCGTCAGCGATGCGGTCGTCTACCCGCAGGTGGGCAAGGGTGAGCGCTGCAACTTCGGCTCGGTCTTCGCGACCGACGGCAAGATCGGCGCCAACAACCTGCGCGTGCTGGAGGACGACGAGGGCTTCTTCCCCGTCTACAACCCGGCCCTGAACGTGCGCGAAGAGGTGATGCAGGAGTACCCGCAGATCGCGGACCTGTTCAACCCGCTCGCGGCGACCCTCGACACCGAGGCGATGCAGGAGCTCAACACCGCGGTCGACGCCGACGGCGAGCAGCCCGCCGACGTCGCCCGGGACTACCTGGAGCAGAACGGGTTCCTCGCCGGCTGAGCCGGGCGGAACCGTTCTCGCCGCGGGGCGGGAGCGGGGCGGGCGGTCAGCCGCCCGCCCCGCGGCCCGTCCCGGGGCTCCCCAGCAGGGCGTCCACCGACGGCCCGAGGATCCGGGTCAGCGCGGCGGCGGTCTCGGCGGGGTCGCCGACCGGCAACGCCGCGTGGCTGATCCCCAGGCGGGCGAGCGTCTCGGCGGTGAGCCGGGCATCGGCCGGCGACAGCTCGGGCCAGGAGGAGCTGAGCGCGGCGGCGATCCGGCCGCTCACGTAGGCGAGCAGCCCGCCGCCCCGGGAGGTCACCATCGCCGCGACCTCGTCACCCTCCTCCGAGCGCACGGCGGCCGCCAGCGGGTGCTCGGCGATGATCGTCAGGAAGCGCTCGAGCGCCTCGCGCAGGGCCGCGTGGGGGTCGTCGGCGTGGGCGGCGATCGCCTCCTCGACGGCGCTCAGGAAGCGGTCGGACTCGCGCATCAGGTAGGCGTTCGCGAGCTCGGAGCGGCCGCCGAAGACGTTGTAGAGGGTCTGCCGGCTGACCCCGGCCACCGTGGCGACATCGGCCATCCGGACCTCGTCCCAGGGGCCGCTGGCCAGGAGCTCACCGACCGCGTCGAGGATCGAGTCGCGCAGCAGCTCGCGGCTGACGCGGGCGCGCGGCGGCCGGCGGGCCGCGACGCCGCTCACTCGGCCTCGGATTCGCCGAGGGGCTCGAAGTCGACCTTCTCGCGCACGGCGCAGTCGGGGCAGGTCCAGTCGTCGGGCACCTCGCTCCACGGGGTCCCGGGAGGGAAGCCCTCGCGCGGCGCCCCTTCGCGCTCGTCGTAGACGTACTCGCAGACCGGGCAGCGGTAAGCGGCCATCACGGACAGCCTAGCTCGCGCGCGCCGGCGCATAGCGGGCGATCAGGCGCTCGCGCTTGCGCGGATGCAGGTTGGCGCGGGTCACGTCGCCGCCGTAGTGCGCGACCACGCGCGGGTCCATGACGCGCCGCCAGAGCGGCGTGATGTAGGCGATGACGATCATCGTCGCGTAGCCGGAGGGCAGCTCCGGCAGGTCGTCGTAGTGGCGCAGGGCCTGGTAGCGGCGCACCGGGTTCGCGTGATGGTCGCTGTGGCGCTGCAGGTGGTAGAGGAAGACGTTCGAGGCGACGTTGTTCGAGTTCCAGGAGTGCTCGGGCCGGCAGCGCTCGTAGCGGCCGTCCTCGCCCCGCTGGCGCAGCAGCCCGTAGTGCTCCAGGTAGTTGACGACCTCGAGCAGCGAGAAGCCGATCACCGCCTGCAGCAGCAGCCACGGCAGCACCGAGAGGCCGAAGACCGCGACCAGCACGCCGAAGAGCACGACCGTCATCGCCCAGGCGTTGAGGACGTCGTTGTGGATCGTCCAGAAGCCCTTGCCGAGCCGGTCGAGGCGCACCCGCTCGAGCTCCAGGGCCGAGCGCAGCGAGCCGGCGACGGTGCGCGGCAGGAACTCCCAGAAGCTCTCCCCGAGCCGCGAGCTGGCCGGGTCCTCCGGGGTCGCGACGCGTACGTGATGGCCGCGGTTGTGCTCGATGAAGAAGTGCCCGTAGCCGCTCTGGGCGAGCGCGATCTTGGACAGCCAGCGCTCGTAGCTCTTGCGCTTGTGGCCGAGCTCGTGCGCGGTGTTGATCGCGATCCCGCCGACCATGGCGACGGTCACCGCCAGCCCGAGGCTCTCGACGAAGGAGAGCTCGCCTGAGGCCCAGATCGAGCAGGCGAAGACGAGCGACGCGTACTGGATCGGCAGGAAGAGGTAGGTGCACCAGCGGTAGTAGCGGTCCTGCTCCAGCCACTTGATCGCGCTGTCGGGCGGGTTCTCGGAGTCCTTGCCGATCAGCTGGTCGAGGGCGGGGATGACCCCGAAGACGAGCACCGGGCCGAACCACCAGCCGATCCCGAGCCCGGTCACCTCGACGATCGCCCAGGCGATGAACGGGATCAGCGGCACGACCAGGCCGAGCAGCCACAGGTAGCGCTTGGGATCGTTCCAGCTCGCCGTCAGCGGCGCGGGGGTGGTTGCGGACTCCATGGCAGCAGCGTTCTCCTTCGCTTTACAAAACGTGGGCGCGTGTCCAGCATCTTGACATATCGACGGAGGTTGTCAACAGGGTTCGGAGCGGATAGGATCCGCGCCGTGGCCCAGTTCACGCTGACCCGCCGGATCGACGCGCCGCCCGAGGTCGTCTTCGACACGATCACCGATCACCGCGCCTACTCGAGCTTCACCCCGCTGCGCCGCAGCGAGCTCGAGCGCGAGGGCGAGCCGGCCCCCAACGGCGTCGGCGCCGTCCGGGTCCTCGGCCTGCTGGGGCCGCCGATGCGCGAGCGGATCGTCACCTACGAGCGTCCCGGCCGCTTCGCCTACGAGCTCTTCGCCGGGCTGCCGATCCGCGATCACCGCGGCACCGTGACCTGCGCGCCCAGCGGCAACGGGACGCTCGTCACCTACCACCTCACCTGGGAGCCGGCGTCGCCGCTGATCGCTCCCTTCGTCGCCGGGATCCTGCGGGTCGCGATTATCTCGCTGCTGCGCGGCGCCGCGGCCGAGGCCGAGCGCCGCGCCGCCGTCGCGGCCTGAGGCGGCCGTGCGCATCCTCTGCGTCTGCCTGGGCAACATCTGCCGCTCGCCGACCGCCGAGGCGGTGCTGCGGGCGAAGCTCGAGGCCGCGGGCCTGGGGGCGATCGAGGTCGACAGCGCCGGGACCGGCGACTGGCACGTGGGCTCGCCGCCCGACGAGCGGGCCACGGCCGCCGCGGCCGCGCGCGGCATCGAGCTGGGCGGCACGGCGCGCCAGGTGCGGCGCGAGGACTTCGAGCGCTTCGACCTGCTGCTCGCCATGGACCGCAGCAACGAGGCGGATCTGCGCGCGCTCGCGCCGAGCCCCGAGGCGGCCCGGCGGGTGCGCCTGATCCGCGAGCTCGACCCCGGGGCGGAGGCCGGGCTCGACGTGCCCGACCCCTACCACGGCGGCAGCGACGGCTTCGATCACGTGCTCGACCTGCTCGAGCGCGCCTGCGACGGCCTCCTCGCCGAGCTCGCGGGCCCGGGATCGCGTTGAGCGGGGCGGCCGCCGTCGCGGCCGCCGCCCGGGCGCTCGGGCGTCCGCTCGAGGGAGCCCGCCGGGTCGCCGGCGGCGACATCAACGACGCCTGGGAGCTCCGGCTCGGGGACGGTCGCCGGGCGTTTCTGAAGAGCCGCGCCGGGGCGCCCGCCGGCGAGTACGAGGCGGAGGCCGCGGGACTGCGCTGGCTCGCCGCCGCGGGCGGGCTCCGCGCCCCCGGCGTGCTGGCGACGCTCGACGAGCCCGAGGCGCGGGGGCTCGTCATCGAGTGGGTCGAGCCGGGCTCGCTGAGCGCGGACGGCGAGGAGGAGCTGGGCCGCGGGCTGGGGGTCACGCACGCGGCGGGGGCGCCCGGCTTCGGCTCCTTCCCGCCCGGGTCCCCGCAGCGGGCCCTGCGCTTCGGCGGCGTCGAGGCCGGCCCC
>CAZARJ010000054.1:0-9131 GCA_964487515.1 uncultured Conexibacteraceae bacterium
GGCCCCGCCCGAGCCGCGAGCGCAGCGCCCGGCCGGGGCGCAGGGCGGCGGTCCCGAGCAGGATGGCCCCGAGCGCCGCGCAGAGCAGGCAGAGCGCGAGCTCGGCGCCGGCGGAGGAGCCCGCCGGCAGCAGCCCGGAGGCGATCCCGGCGCCGAGCGCGGCGCCTCCGGCGAATCCGAGCACGGCTCCGAGGCCCGCCGGCAGGCCCAGCCGGACCCCCAGCGGCAGCAGGAGGACGAGCAGGGCCACGAGCCCCCAATCGAGCGCGGTCATCGCCGCGCCCGCGCCCGCGCGAAGCGGGATTCTCGTGCCGCTTCGGCGGGTAGCCTTTGCGGCTGACCGCGGTGATGTCGCGCTATCCGGCGAACGGGGCCCAACCTACAGAACGACCTTGAAGCAACGGACTCTCACCTCGGAGGCGCGACGCAGGCGGCTCCTGTCGCGCGCCTTGCCGCTGGGCATCCTCGCGGCGATCGCCTTTGCCGCCGGGATCGCCGTCGCCGGGTCCTCGCCGGCGGTCGACGCGGCGAGCCGCTTCGCCGCGGCCTGGGAGGAGGGCGACTACGACAGCATGTACGCGGAGCTGAGCCCGGGCGCCCGGCAGCGGCTCGACGCCGGCGACCTCCGCCGCGCCTACGCGGATGCCGCCCGCGTGGCCACCGCCGGCGAGATCGACGCCGGCGACCCGGGCGATCCGCGCGACGTCCGGGGCGAGGATCTGATCAGCATCCCCGTGACCGTCGACACCGCCGCCTTCGGCGAGGTGCGGGCCGCGATCGAGGCGCCGATCAGCGACGACGCGATCGACTGGCGCGAGAGCATGGTCTTCCCCGGCCTGCGCGCCGGGGAGCACCTCGAGCGCCGGATCCGCGTGCCCCGGCGAGCCCCGATCCTGGCCCGGGACCGGACCCCGATCGCGCAGGGGCCGCTGAACGCCCGCGACACCAGCGGCCCCGGGGGCTACCTCGCGGGCGAGATCGGCGAGCCGCCCAAGGAGCGCGCCCGGGAGATGGCCCAGGCCGGCTTCCCCGAGGGCACGCCTGCCGGCGCCAGCGGGCTCGAGCTCGCCTTCGACGAGATCCTCGCGGGCACCCCGGGCGGCAAGCTGCTCGCGGTCGGCCCCGGCGGCCGCCGCGCGCTCGCCTCCCGCGCGCCCCAGCACGGCAAGGCGGTACGCACCACGATCGACCCGAAGCTGCAGCAGGCCACGGCGGCGGCGCTGGGCGACTCCTACGGCGGCGCCGCGGTCCTCGACGCGCGCGACGGCGACGTCCTCGCGCTGGCCGGCTTCGCCTTCTCGGCCCCCCAGCCCCCCGGATCGACGTTCAAGGTGATCACCGTCGCCGGCGCGCTCGCGGCCGGGGTGACGAAGCCGAGCGAGGAGTTCCCGGTGGAGACGGAGGCGGTCATCGGCGGGCGCCCGATCGCGAACGCCTACGACGAGCCCTGCGGCGGGACGCTCGTGCAGAGCTTCGCCCACTCGTGCAACAGCGTCTTCGCGCCGCTCGGGGTCAGGCTCGGCGGCGAAGAGCTGGTCGCCGTCACCGAGCGCTTCGGCTTCAACTCGCCTCCGAGCCTCTACAGCCCCGACGCGCTGGCGCTCACCAAGCCGCCGAGCAGCGCGATCCCGGAGGAGCTCAACGACGAGCTCGACATCGCCGTCAGCGCTCTCGGCCAGGGCCAGGTGCTCGCCACGCCGCTGGAGATGGCCTCCGTCGCGCAGACGATCGCCAACGGCGGCGTCCGCTCCCCGACCGCGATCGTCCACGACCCGGAGCTGAGCGGCAACTACCCGGACGTGAAGGTCGTCCCGCCCGGGGTCGCCAGGAGGGTGCGCGAGATGATGGTGGCCGTGGTCCAGTCGGGGACCGGCGCGGCGGCGAGCCTGCCCGACGCGGTCGTCGCGGGCAAGACGGGCACGGCGGAGCTGGGGACGACCTCGGGCGGCGAGGGAGGCGAAGGGGATGAGCCCGAGCCCGACGTCGACGCCTGGTTCATCGCCTTCGCGCCGGCCAAGAAGCCGAAGCTGGCGGTGGCGGTGATGATCGTCAACGCGCCCGGCGACGGGGGCACGGTGGCCGCGCCGATCGCGCGCGCGATCCTCGACGCCGGCCTGTAGGGGCAGGGGCAGGGCAAAGCCACGCTCCGGCGGCGGTCGCAATGACGTCCCCGCCGCCGGGCGCTGCCCGGGCCGGACGGCGAGGTGGGCGACATCTTCCCCCGCCGAGGGCCACTTTGTCGCCCACCGGCTACGGCGCCGCGGCCGGGAGCGGCGGCGGGCTAGATGTCGAGCTCTACCTCGCCGGTCTCGCCGTCGCCGGGGACCTCGAGCTTGAGCGGGCGGTTCTCGTTCGCCGCGCTGTCGATGATGAAGAGCGTCAGCGCGCCCTCGACGGGGCCGTTTCCGGCGGCGGTCTCGACCCCGGGGACCCGCTTGCCGGGCGCGATCGTCGTTCCGGGCTGGAGCGCGAACGCGTTCTCCTTCGCCAGCGGCACCTGCTCGTAGGTCGTGCCCCGCGTGTCGCGGATCGTGAAGCCGGGAACGGTCGCCTCGGAGTCGCCGTGGTTGGTGATCTGCATGAAGACGCCGAGATACTGCTGGTCCTCGCCGGGCTCCGGCGCCCCCTGTAGGTAGGTGGAGTCCTCGCTCGCGAACGGGTTCAGGTAGCGCGTGATCTGGACGTTGTAGGTGAGCTCGCCGAGCTCGAGCGGCTCGCCCTCGGGGACGTCGAGCTCGTGCTCGTCCCCGCAGCCGGAGACCACGGCCCCGAGGCCCGGCAGGGCCAGGATGAACAGTGCGATCGTCAGCGCTCGGCGCATCGGCCGCGGAAGTCTATATGCGCGGCGGGCGCGAGCAGGTTCAGGGCCGCGACGCGCCGGCGACCTCCACCGGCACGAGCGGGGCATCTGCCTCGAGCAGCTCCCGCAGCCGCGCCAGCGCCCGGCGCCAGCGCCGCTCGTACCAGCCCGTCGCGCCGAGCCGCTCGCGCACCCTGTCGAGCGGGTGCCCGGGCTCGGTCCAGAAGCTGACCCGGACCTCGGTCGTGTCCCCGGGTCCCTCGCTCAGCTCCCACGCGGTCCCGATCGGCATCCGGTCCGAGCGCGCCCCGCGGCCCGACTCGACCAGCAGGTGCGGGGCCCGCTGCTCGCTGATCGCGGTCTCCATCCAGATCGGGAAGCGCGGCGCGCGGACGCGGAAGCGCGCCGCCGCCCCCACCCCGGTCGAGGCGAGGCGCTGAAGGCGGTACTCCTCCTGGAAGTGGTCGCAGAAGGACGGTCGTAGGGCGAGATCGGACACGACCGCGAAGACCCGCTCCCGGGGGACGTCGATCGTGACCTCGGCCGTGACCGGACCCATTGCGCGGCGAGTCTATCCGCGCCGCGCGCCCGGCGGCGCTCGCCGGAGCGCGAAAGCCCTCTCGGCGACAGCGGCACGCGGGTCACGCGGGGGATCCCGCCGGTTCGGCGCCCGGCCGGTTGTGGCATGCGCCGGGCGCATATAGTCGCGGCAGTGTCGGGCCGCATGAATCCACGCTCGGGGGACCTTCGCCCGTGTCGGTGACGATCGCCGTCCTCTCGCAGAAGGGGGGCACCGGAAAGACGACCACCGTCCGCTCGCTGGCCGACGTGCTGAGCCGGATCGGCCTCGACGTGCTGGCGATCGACGCCGACCCGCAGGGCAACCTCTCCGACTACTTCGACGTCGATCCCGAGGCCCAGCCGACGCTCGGCGAGGTCCTCGCCGGGCAGGCGAAGGCAGTCGACGCGGTCCACGACGGGGTGATCCCCGCCAACCTCGGCCTCGCCGAGGCGGAGCTGATGCTGGCCGGCAAGATCGGCCGCGAGGTGACCCTGCGCAACGCCCTGCGCGAGGTCAAGCGCCGCCACGACGTGGTCCTGATCGACTGCCCGCCGACGCTGGGGCTGCTGACCGTGAACGCGCTCGTCGCCGCCACGCACGCGCTGCTGTCCACCCAGGCGCAGCACTTCTCGCTTCAGGGCGTCGAGCAGGCGATGCAGATCTTCGACCTGGCCCGCGACACGCTCAACCCCGAGCTCGAGCTGCTCGGCGTGCTGCTCAACATCGCCAACATGCGCACCCGGCACGCGCGGCAGACGCTGGAGGCGCTACAGGAGAGGTTCCCGGGCAAGGTCTTCGACACCGTGATCCGCCAGTCGATCGCCTATGCCGAGTCCGCCGAGCGGGCCCGCCCGATCCTCGACTACCGCGCGGAGCGGGGCGCCGACTACCTCGACCTGACCGCCGAGATCCTGGGCCGGCTGAGCGTGGGCGACCGCCTCCCCCGCCTCGAGCAGCTGCGCCGCGAGACGCTGCCCCCGCGCCTGCTCGAGAGCTGATCTCTCGTTGCGGGCGAGCTGCGGCCGGGGCGCCCGGGGCGTCCCCGCCTCTCAGCCCCCTGAGGCCTCGGCGGCGCGCATCCCGCGCACGGCCCAGGCGCCGAAGACGGCGACCATCGCCAGGCCGCAGGCGAGGGCGAGCGACATGCCCTCCGGGGCACCGGCGATCAGGCTGCGGGCCGCCTCGATCATCGGCGTGAGCGGGTTGTAGGTGGCGACCGCGTGGATCCAGGAGGTGAGCAGGTCAAGGGGCACGAAGACGGGGGTCAGGAAGAGCACCAGGAAGACCGGCGTCTGCATCAGCGGCCCGGCCTGGATGGAGCGGAAGCGCAGAGCGATTCCGCCCGCCCACATCGCGGCGCCGACGTTGACCAGAAGCGCCAGGCCGATCAGCCCGCCGAGCTCCACGGCGTCGCTGGAGATGCGCATGCCGGTGAGCAGCGCGACCGCGAAGAGCAGAGCGCCGACGATCACCGCCCGGGCGAGCGCCGCGGTCGCGTAGCCGACGAGGATGCCGAGCCGGTTCGGCGCCGCGAGCATCAGCCGGCGCCCGAAGCCGGACTCGAAGTCGCGGGCGATCGCGAAGCCGGTGAAGACGCCGCCGAAGGCCGAGGCCTGGAGGAGCACGAAGGCGAACTGGAACGCGGTGTAGCCGTTGGCGTAGTCGAACCCGGGCGCCTCGGAGACGGTCGACAGGCCGCCCGCGAAGGCGCTGAAGAAGAAGAGCGGAAACGCCAGGGCCGGGAGCAGCAGGGCCGGGTTGGTGAGGAAGTTGTGCAGGCTGCGCCAGGCGACCGCCCCGGCCACGTCCATGAACCTTGCGAGCGGGGCGCCGCCGCTCACGTCCGCACCAGCCGCGTCCGCAGCCCAACCCCGGCGGCGGTCAGGAACACGACCGCGAGCACCGCGGAGATGCCGAAGGCGAGCCCCAGCGCCTCGCCGTCGAAGCCCGTGATGTAGAGGCTGCGGATGCCCTCGATCAGGTAGGAGACGGGATTGATCGTCGCCAGCGTCCGGAACCACTCCTGCTCGATCAGATCCCGCGGGAGCGCCATCGAGGAGAAGAAGAGGAAGACGAAGAAGATCGGGAACATGCTCTGCATCGCCTCGCCGCTGCCGACCCGCAGGGCCGTGAACGTGCCGATGCAGCCGAACGCGAACGACATCGCCAGCGAGAGGGCGAGGAGGACCGGGATGCCGCCGGCGCCGGCCGCGAAGCCGGCCCCCATCGCGAAGCCGACCGCGATGTAGAACGCGGTCTGCACCAGCGCCACCGCCATCGCCCCGCCGAGCGTTCCCGCGAGCAGCGCCGACCCGCCCAGCGGCGTCAGCGCGAGGCGGTTCATGAAGCCGGTCTCGATGTCGGTCGCCAGGTCCGTCCCCGAGTTGAGCAGGGCGAAGATCCCGCCCTGGATGAACGGGATCGCCAGGGCGAAGGTGAGGTAGGAGTCGGTGGGAAAGCCGGGGATCTCAGTCGCGGCATCGAGCCCGGCCGAGTTCACCGCGAGCAGGAAGAGCGGGAAGATCACGGCCGGCAGGACGGCCGCGGGCTGGCGGATCGAACGCACGAAGGAGCGGCGCGCGACCTCGTAGAAGCCCTCCAGCGAGCTTCTTGGGCCGTCCTCGCGCCTCATGCCGCGACCGCCTCGCGCTCGCCCGTATCCCCCGCCACCGCGCCCTCGGCATCGGCGCCGGAGCCCTCGAGCTTGCGCCCGGTCTTCTCGAGGAAGACGTCATCGAGCGTCGGCGCGTGCAGTTGCAGATCCTCGAGCTCGATCCGCTCGCGGTCGAGCGCCCGGACGACATCGGCGAGCCCGACGCCGGGCTCGAGACGCACCGAGACCCGCCGGCCGTCCTCGCGGGCGCGCAGGCCGGACGGGGAGAAGCCGGCGAGCACGCGGGCGAGGCGCTCCCGGTCGGCGGGGTCGCCGGGCAGCACCTCGACGCTGGGCGTGGCGATCTCGGACTTGAGCCTGCTCGGGGTCCCCTCGGCGACGATCCGGCCCCGGTCGATGATCCCGACGCGATCGGCGAGGCGGTCGGCCTCCTCGAGGTACTGGGTGGTCAGGAACACGGTCATCCCCTCCTCCGCGGCGAGCCGCTCGACCTCCCGCCAGAGCGAGCTCCGGCTCTGCGGGTCGAGGCCGGTCGTCGGCTCGTCGAGGAACAGGATCCGCGGCCGGTGCACGAGCGCGAGCGCCAGGTCGAGGCGGCGCCGCATGCCGCCCGAGTAGCCGCTGACGCGCCGGTCCGCGGCGTCGGCGAGCCCGACCCGCTCGATCAGCTCGTCCCCCCGCCGGCGGCGCTGCTGCTTGGGGATCCCGTGCAGGGTCGTCTGCAGGCGCATGTGCTCACGGGCGGTCAGGTGCGGATCCAGGGCCGCCTCCTGAAGCGCCGCGCCGATCGCCTCACGGACGCGGCTGCCCTCGCGGGCGAGGTCGAAGCCGCCGACCCGGGCGCTGCCCCCGGTCGGCGGCAGCAGCGTCGTGAGCATCAGCACGGCGGTCGACTTCCCCGCCCCGTTCGGGCCCAGGAAGCCGTAGATCTCGCCCTCGTCGACGTGCAGGTCGATCCCGTCCACGGCGCGCGGGCCGTTCTTGAACTGCTTGACCAGCCCCTGGACCTCGATCGCCCGGCCCCCGGGGCGCGTGAAACCACTCATGGCGCGCCAACTTAGCAGATAGTTGGACAAGTCCCAATATCTAGTTAGTTGAATTGTCAACAGGTCCCGGTAAGCTTTATGGCATGAGCGATGGGGACCAGCGATCGAGGGATCCGGCCGTCGTCGCGTGGACGGCGGTGATGGAGCTGGCCGGCTGGGGCCGCAGCAGCTCCCGCCCCCCGCGCTTTCCCACCGTGGCCATGGAGCTGCGGCTCGCGCCCAAGCAGCTCGGCGTGATCTGCCGCCTGGAGCCGGATGCGCCGCTGTCGATGGGCAAGATCGGCGAGCGCCTCTTCTGCGACGCCTCGTACGTCACCGACCTGGTCGACCGGCTGGAGGCGCAGGGCCTGATCGAGCGCCGCCCCGACCCGAACGACCGTCGTGTGAAGCTCATCGCGCTGACGCCCGCGGGAGAGGAGATGCGGGAGCGGGCGATCGGGATGCTCAGCGAGCCGCCGCCGGAGCTCGCCCAGCTCGACGAGGACGATCTCGAGCAGCTCGCCGGGCTGCTGCTCAAGGCGACCGCGGGCGTCCCTGCGACGCCGGCGTAGACGCTTCCGGCCGCGCGAACCCGATCCTTTCGATCCGGCGCCCGAGATGCCGGTCTCGTGAAGGCGCCGTCCCGGCCGACCGCCGGCCCCCGGCTACGGCAGCTCGACGCGGGCGCCGTGCGGGGAGAAGGGGACGCGGACCACGTCGGCCCAGCCGGCGCAGAGCTCGTCCAGGGACGCGATCAGCTGCGGGCCGGACTGCCAGTAGGTCCAGACCAGCACGGTCGGGCCGGCGCCGGAGATCGTGGCCCCGATCGCGCCCAGCTCCCGCGCTGCCTCGATCAGCTCGATCGAGCGCGGATACAGCGAGGCGCGGCGCGGCTGCTGGATCCGGTCCGAGAGACCGCGCTCGATCAGCGTCAGGTCGGAGCGCTCGATGCCGAGGACGAGCTGGGAGACGGCGGCGAGGTTGTGCACCGCATCGGCGATCGGAACCTCCGCCGGCAGGGCGGCACGGGCGGCGCTCGTGGGCACCGGCTCGGTGGGGATCGCGAGGATCGCCTCCAGCCCCTCGGGGGGCTCCAGACGGGCCGGCATCGGCACCTCTGAGGCGGGGGCCACGCCGGCCGCCAGCTCGATCGGGTCGGGGGCCGAGCGCCGCGCGGGGGCGTCGGGGGGCGCGCAGGCCGCGACCCCGCCGAAGAGCGCGGCGGCGACGTTGTCGGCATGGCCCTCGAGCTCGAAGGCGTGGGCGAAGATCCGCTCGTGCGTGTTGCCGAGCTCGAACATGTGGTCGGCGGCGAGCAGCCCCGCGACGATCGCGGCGGCGCTCGAGCCGAGCCCGCGGGCGAGGGGGATCTCGCTGCGCACGGTGAAGGTGATGCCGTCGGCGGGGTAGAGCCGCTCGAAGGCGCGCACGATCAGGTTGTCGCGGCCCACCGGCACGTCGAGGCCGTCGCAGCGGACCGCGAGCTCCCCCGTCTCCTCGACCTCGAGCTCGAGCTCCAGCTCCAGGGCGATCCCGAGCACGTCGTAGCCCGAGCCGAGGTTGGCCGAGGAGGCCGGCACCCGGACGATGCGGCGGCGGCCGCTCACGGCGGATCTACCAGTCCCCGGCCGCGAGCCGCTCGGCGTCGCCGGCGATCCCGCGCGCCAGGATCGCCCCCTCCGCCACCCGGGCCCCGGGGAGCAGCACGGACTCCTTGACGTGCGCGCCGGCGCCGATCTCCGCGCCCGGCCCGATCACCAGCGGCCCGGTCAGGGTGGCGCCCTCCCCCACCCGGCTGCCCGGGCCGAAGAGGACCGGCCCCTCGACGCTGACGCCGTCCGCGACCTCATGCTCGCCGTCGGGCACCTCGCCCCCGGCGAGCGCCCCGCCCAGCTTCGGGACCGCCACGGCGCCCCCGACGACGTCGAAGTTGCCCTGCAGGTACTCGGGGAGCGTGCCGACGTCGTTCCAGTAGCCGTCGATCTCGTGCACGTGGAAGGGGACGTCGTGCTCCAGCAGCGCCGGGAAGACGTCGTGGGCGAAGTCGAGCGGGTCGGGGTCGGGGAAGTAGTCGAAGATCTCCGGGCTGAAGGCGTAGATCATGCAGTTGACGAGGTCGGAGAGCGCCTC
>CAZARJ010000055.1:0-9074 GCA_964487515.1 uncultured Conexibacteraceae bacterium
GGCCCCGCCGGGCCGTCCGGCGTGCCGTCGGTCCCGGCGACGCCGACCGCCGCCAGGACCCGCGCGTGCACCTCCTCGACGGTGCCCTCCCCGTCGACCACCCGGACGCGCTCGGGGTCAGCCGCGGCGATCCGCTCGAAGGCCTCCGCGATGCGCCGCTGGAACTCCTCGCCCTCGGCCTCGAAGCGATCGGGTCGCGCCGCCCCGCCGAGGGCCGCGCTCCCGCGCTCGCCGGCGCGGCGCCGGGCCCGGGCCGGGTCGAGGCGCAGGAGCACCGTCCGGTCCGGCCGGCAGCCCGCGATCGCGATCTCGTTCACGGCTCCGACCAGCTCCTCCCCGAGCCCGCGGGCGGCGCCCTGGTAGGCGATCGTGGAATCGAGGAAGCGATCGCAGACCACGTCGCGGCCCGCCGCCAGCGCCGGCGCGATGACCCGCTCGACGAGCTCGGCGCGCGCGGCCGCGAAGAGCAGCAGCTCGGCGCGCGGCGTGATCTTCGCCGATCCGTCCTTGAGGATCTCCCGCAGCCGCTCGCCGAGCGGGGTGCCGCCGGGCTCGCGCAGCTCGAGCGCGTCGGCGCCCAGCGCGGCCGTCAGCAGCTTCGCCTGGGTGCTCTTGCCGGCGCCGTCGAGGCCCTCGAGCGTGACGAACACGCCGTCACCGCGCTCAGGAGGAACCGCTGCGCTTGGCCCCGGCGCCCGCGCGGGCCTTGCGGCCGCCCGCGGGCTTGGTGCGGGCGGTCGTCTTCGGCGGGCCCTTGCGCTTGCGGGTCGACTTGCCCTTGCCCGACTTCCCGTTGCCGCTCGGCGCCGCGATCGTGCTGTCGGCGGCCGTGCCCTTGCCGTCGGCCTCAGCCGCCTCCTTGCGCTTCTTCGCCTCCTCGCGGGCGCGCTGGCGCTCGGCGCGCTTCTCGCGCATCTCCACCATCGTCGGGCAGTCGTCGTTCAGGCACAGCTTCCAGGGCCGGCCGCGGAAGCCCTTCACCTTCAGCCGCGGCGTCTCGCCGCAGACCGAGCAGCGCTCCTCGAGCCGCCAGACCTCGTAGCCGCGCCCCGGCAAGGGTCGCGAGAAGGTGCAGGAGTCGGGATCATCGGGGTTGTCGCGGTTGTAGCCCTCGCAGCCGACGAAGCGCTTGCCGCCGCGCATCTCGATGATCCGCAGCCGGTTCGGCGAGCCGTCCTCATGGGCCCGTCCGGCCTCCTCGCAGACCTTGCAGGGGCCGATGAACTTGTCCTCGTCCATCCCCGCCCAGATCACCTTGGCCAGATCCTCGCGGCGCTCGAAGAGGTCGTCGTAGGTGCCGTGCAGGAGCTTGCGGCTGATCTGCAGCACGTCGTCGCGCGACGTCTTGCCGGCGGCGATCTCGTCCATGTCCCGCTCCAGCTCGGCGGTCATCTCGGGCGTCGCCATCCGCATCACGTGCTCGCGGAAGGCCTTGTACATGGCGATCCCGGTCTCGCTCGGCTCCGGCGGGTTGTTGTAGACGTAGCCGCGGTCGTAGAGCTTCTGGATGATGTCGGGGCGCGTCGCCTTGGTCCCCAGGCCGAGCTCCTCCATCATCTCCAGCAGCTTGCCCTGGCTGATCCGCGGGGGCGGCTGCGTCTCCTTGTCGACGATCCACGGCTCGCCGTCGAGGTCCAGCCTCTGGCCCTCCTCGAGTGCCGGCAGCTCGTTGTCGGCCGAGCGCGCGTAGGTGTAGATCGCGGCGTAGCCGGGATCGACCACGATCGAGCCGCGCACGAAGTACATCTCGCCCCCGGCCTCGATGTCGGCGCGCGCCGACTCGGTGATCATCGGGGCCGAGAAGGTCGCCAGGAAGCGCCGCACGATCAGCTCGTAGACGCGCCGGTGGGCACCGTCGAGGGCGTTCGGGTAGACGGCCTGGGTGGGGTGGATCGGCGGGTGGTCGGTGGTCTCCTTCTTGCCCCGGGTCGGCTCCAGCTTGCCGTCCAGCAGGCCCTTGGCGGCGGAGAACTCGGGGATCCGGACCAGCGAGCCGACCAGCTCGCGCAGGCCCAGCGAGGCCGGATACACCGTGTTGTCGGTGCGCGGGTAGGAGACGAACCCGTCCATGTACAGGTCCTCGGCGATCCGCATCGCCCGCGAGGGGGCGATCCCGAGCCGGCTGGAGGCGTCGGTCGCGAAGGCGGTCGTGTTGTAGGGGGTCGGCGGCCGGCGCGTGCTCTTGCGCTTGCTCAGCGCCGCGACGGTCCCCGGGGAGCTGGTCGCGGCAAGCGCGGCCTCGGCCTCGGGCTTCTCCCAGAACTTGTCGGTCTTGTGATGCGCCTCGAACGAGCCGTCCGGGTGGGCGAACTTGGCGAACACCTCCCAGAACGGCTTCGGGACGTGCGCCCGCCGCTCCAGCTCGCGCTCGACGATCAGCCCCAGGGTCGGGCTCTGGACCCGGCCCACGGAGAGGAAGTTGGCGCCGAAGCGGCGCGTGGCCAGCGAGACGGCGCGGGTCAGCGTCGCGCCCCAGATCAGGTCGATCTCCTGTCGCGTCTGGGCGGCGTGGGCGAGGTCGTAGGAGAGCTCGTCCAGGTTCTCGAAGGCGTGCTCGATCTCGTCCTTGGTCAGGGCCGAGTAGCGGGCCCGCTTGACCGTGCCCTCGACGCCGGGGTTCACGGCGAGGATCTCGCGCAGCGCCTCGAGGCCGATCAGCTCGCCCTCGCGGTCGAAGTCGGTCGCGATCACGACCGTGCTCGCCTCCTTGGCGAGCTTCTTGACCGCGCGGACGACGTTCTTGTCCGTCGCCTCGGTGACCAGCTCGGCGTCGATCAGGCTCTTCGGGTCGGTCTCCTGCCAGTTCGAGTAGCCCTCCGGGAAGGCGGGATTGAGGACGTGGCCCTTGAGGCCGACCGCGACCTGCGCGTCCTCCCCCTCGCCCCAGCTGTAGAAGGGCACCTTGTAGCTCGCGCCGGCGACTGCATCGCCGCCGCTCAGGATCTCGGCGATCTTCTTGGCGCTGTTGTTCTTCTCCGTGACGATCAGGCGCATGCTCTGCTCCTCTACACCTCGTGGCGGGGCGGCGGCGACTGTAGCAACAGCCCCGCCCGGGTCCGTCCGGCCCATCCCGCGGCTTCGCCGGGGGTTGCGGCGCGCTACGCCGCTTCCCTACGCTTGGCGCGATGCCGGCCCAGAGCTACCCGGGCAAGGAATGCGTCTGCCAGTTCAGGCGCGGGATCTGCGATCAGAGCTGCGTGCGGGGGATGCTCGAGACCCCCTCCTACGTCGCCTGCCTGCGGCTCGGCGGGCGGCCCTGCCTGGTGGTCGGCGGGGGCCGCGTGGGCCTGGAGAAGATCGAGGGGCTGCTCGCCTGCGGGGCCGCGGTGGAGCTCGTCGCCCCCGACGCCTGCGAGGCGGTCCGCGGGCTCGCGGCCGAGGGCAGCATCGCCTGGCGGCGGCGGCGCTTCGAGCCGGGCGACGTGGAGGGCAAGCTGATCGCGATCGCGGCGACCGACGACACCGACGTCAACGTCTCCGTCTACGAGGCGGCGGAGCGGCGCGCGATGCTGGTCAACGTCGTCGACGTGCCCTCCCTGTGCAACTTCATCCTGCCCGCGATCGTGCGCACCGGGCCGATCGCGATCGCGATCTCGACCGCGGGCGCCTCGCCGGCGCTGGCGAAGCGGATGAAGCGCGAGATCGCGGCCCTGTTCGGGGACGAGTACGCCCAGCTCGCCGGGATCCTCAACGGGGTGCGGGGCTGGGCCAAGGGCACGCTGCCGACCTACGACGAGCGCAAGGCGTTCTTCGAGGAGATCGTCAACGGCGAGCCCGATCCGGTGGCGCTCCTGCGAGCGGGGCGCAGGGATGAGCTGGACGAGCTGATCGCCGCCGCCCAGCGCCGCCACGGCGAGCGCGCCGCGGGCCCCGTCTCGGCGTAGCGGGCGCGCCGCCCGCTCAGGCGCCGGGCGCGGCGTAAAGGGCGATCGCGGTGAAATGGGCGATCGCCGCCGCGACCACGAGCACGTGGAAGATCTCGTGATAGCCGAACACGGCCGGGCGCGGGTTGGGCCGCTGGGCGGCGTAGATCACGGCGCCGATCGAGTAGAGGATTCCGCCGGCCGCGATCAGCGCTCCGGCGCCGAGCCCGGCCTCGGCGACGATCGCCGGGAAGGCGATGGCGCCGATCCAGCCGACCGCGACGTAGACGACGACCGAGACCCACTTGGGCGAGCCGGTCCAGACGAGCTCGACGACGATCCCCGCGGCGGCGCCGGTCCAGGCCATGATCAGGACCGTGGTCGCCAGGGCGCCGTCGAGGACGAGCAGGGCGAAGGGGGTCAGGGTGCCCGCGATGAGCAGGAAGATCATCGTGTGATCGAGACGGCGCATCCAGCGGCGCGCCGACTCGCGGCGCCAGTTGACCCGGTGGTAGAGGGCGCTGGTGCCGAGCAGGGCCGAGAGCGAGAACGCATAGATGGCGAGCGCCAGGCGCTCGGTCCCGCCGGAGGCGAAGATGACGAGCAGCGCCCCGGCGACGAGGGAGACGGGGAAGGCGCCCTCGTGGATCACGCCGCGGAGCCGTGGCTTGACCTTGCGCTGCAGATCCTGCGCGGCGTTGCGGGCGGCGTCGACGCGCTCGCCGGTCGCCTCCCGCGCCGCGTCGAGCCGCTGGCTGGTCGCGTCGCGGGCGGCGCCGAGGCGCTGCTGCCCGGCCTCGAGCCGCTGCGCCGTCGCCTCGCGGGCATCGCCGATCCGCCCGCCGAGCGCCTCGCGGGCCGCGCCCGCGCGGTCGCGCCCGGCATCGGCGAACTTGCGCATCCCGTCAGTCATCCGCCACCGATCATTGCAACCGGGCGCCACCCGTGGGCCGCCCCCGTCCGAGGGCTTGGAGAAAAGCCGCCGATGGCCTAAAATATGGGCTCAGCCGAGCGGCCCGGACGAGGTTGCACCCCGCCCCCCCAGATCCCGCTCACAGCCCGGAATTTCGCCCCTGTTTGCGAAGTCCCGCCGCGCCCCGGGCCGGCCTCCCCCCTACCCTCGGCGAAGGCCCTCGGCGAGGACGTTACGTCCGAGGCGCTCGCAACCATCCTCCGTCACCGATCAAGAGCTTCGCAAGGGAGAGACGAGATGCACAAGGCAGGCACCGAGACCACGATCGACACCACCGCCCGGGTCGCCGGCGGAGGCTTGAAGATCGAGCGCCGGTTCACCGCCGAAGGCGTCCACCCGTTCGACGAGGTGCAGTGGGAGGAGCGCGACGCGGTGATCGGCGATCCCGCCGATCCCGCCTTCGAGCAGCGCGGCGTCGAGTTCCCGGTGAGCTGGTCGCAGAACGCCACCAACATCGTCTCCCAGAAGTACTTCCGCGGCCCCCTCGGCTCGCCCGAGCGGGAGCGCTCGGTGCGCCAGATGATCGGCCGCGTCGCCGGGACGATCGCCGCCTGGGGCCGGGAGGGCGACTACTTCGCCACCCCCGCCGACGCCGACGCCTTCGAGGCCGAGCTGACGCACATCCTCCTGCACCAGAAGGCGGCCTTCAATTCCCCCGTCTGGTTCAACGTCGGCTTCGAGGAGCACCCACAGTGTTCAGCGTGCTTCATCCTCAGCGTCGAGGACACGATGGAGTCGATCCTCGCCTGGAACACCAAGGAGGGGCAGATCTTCCGCGGCGGCTCGGGCTCGGGGATCAACCTGTCCAACATCCGCGGCTCCACGGAGCAGCTCTCCAAGGGCGGCTTCGCCTCCGGGCCGGTCAGCTTCATGCGCGGCGCCGACGCCTGGGCCGGGACGATCAAGTCGGGCGGCAAGACGCGCCGCGCCGCGAAGATGGTCGTGCTCGACGTCGACCACCCCGACATCGAGGACTTCATCTGGTGCAAGGCGCGCGAGGAGGACAAGGCGGCCGCGCTGCGCGACGCCGGCTTCGACATGTCGATCGACGGCGACGGCTTCACCTCGATCCAGTACCAGAACGCGAACAACTCGGTGCGCGTCACCGACGAGTTCATGGAGGCGGCCGAGGCCGACGGCGAGTGGGACCTGATCGCCCGCACCGACGGGACCGCGACAAAGAGCCTCCCGGCTCGTGACCTGCTGCGCCAGATCTCGGAGGCCGCCTGGCGCTGCGCCGACCCCGGGGTCCAGTACGACACGACGATCAACCGCTGGCACACCTGCCCGGAGTCGGGCCGGATCAACGCGAGCAATCCCTGCTTCCCGGGCGATGCGCGCGTGCACACGACCCGTGGCCTGATGCCGATCGCTGAGCTCTTCGAACGCAGTGAGGCGGGCGAGGCGATCGACGTATACACACACCGTGCCACCGCCGGAGAGAACGGAGCCGAGCCACGCGCCAAGGGCGCAGGAGTCATCGTGAGCACCCCCACCCGGGTGATGAAGACCGGCGTCAAGGAAATCGTCCGGCTGCGCTTCGCGAATGGTGCGAGCTTGCGTTGCACCCCCAACCACAAGATCTGGACCTTGAATCGCGGCTACGTGCCCGCGGGGGATCTGAACAGCGCCGACCGCGTGATGCTCAACGATTCGGCGACTCCGGCCACCGCTGCCACCTGGGAGCTGCCGGTACAGGTCGAGGCCAAGGCCAAGTCGTTCAGCCGCGGCGGATCGGTCAGCTACAGGGCGCTGCCAAGTCGTTGGAGCCGCGAGCTCGGAGAGCTGACCGGCCATCTGATCGGCGACGGCTGCATGACCGACACGCAGACTCAGTGGATCTACGGTGGCGACGACCTCGACGATGGCCTCGACGAGGCCCATCGCTCAGCTCTGGCCAAGCTGTTCGGGGGCGCGTCCAGACAGGAGATGGACAACGGCACGGTCCAGCTGCGAATCGGCAGCGCCGCCGTCCGCGATCTCTTCAAGGGCATCGGAGTCAGTTCAGTCCGCGCCCACAACAAGCGCATCCCCGCGGGGATCATCGCCGCGCCGACCGAGATCCAGCGCGCCTTCCTGCGTGGCCTGTTCGGGGCCGACGGCTGCGTCTCCAGGGTCGAGAGCGGCGGCAAGGCGAACCGCTACGTCGGGCTCGGCAGCCGTAGTCGCGCTCTGCTCGAGGACGCGCAACGGATGCTCTCGACGTTCGGGGTCCGCGGCCGGATCTACCGGATCGCCGAAGCGGCCACACCTTCCTTCGAGTACACGCGAAACGACGGAACCACGGTCACGTACGAGTCGCGAGAGGGCTTCGACCTGCGAATCACCGGGACCGACATGGCTCGCTTTGCCGAGCTGATCGGCTTCTCCACCCCGCGCAAGAACGCCGCGCTGGAGACCCTCCTCGCCGAAACCCGGCGCTACGCGACCAAGCGCCACACCGCGCTCGTCGCTCGCGAAGCCGATGGGCAGGAGACCGTCTACAACCTCTCCGAGCCGATCCACCACTCCTACCTGGTCGACGGCTTCGTGGTTGCGAACTGCTCCGAATACATGCACGTCGACAACTCGGCCTGCAACCTGGCCTCGATCAACCTGATGAAGTTCCGGCGCCCGGACGGCAGCTTCGACACCGCGGACTTCGAGCACACGGTCGACACGGTCTTCCTCGCGCAGGAGATCCTCGTCGGGCCCTCCAGCTATCCGACCGAGGAGATCGGGGTCAACGCGCGGCGCTTCCGCCAGCTCGGCCTCGGCTACGCGAACCTCGGCGCCTACCTGATGTCGAACGGGATGCCCTACGACTCCGACGAGGGGCGTTCCGCCGCCGCCGCGATCACCGCTCTGATGACCGGGCGCGGCTATCGCAAGTCGGCGGAGATCGCCGCCGCGATCGGGGCCTATGACGAGTACGCCAGAAACCGCGAGCCCCACAACGCGGTCATGAAGATGCACCGCGACGCGGCCTACGAGATCGCCGACGGCGAGGTGGCTGACGAGGAGCTGCTCGCCGCCGCCCGCCGCTCCTGGGACGAGGCGGTGGCGCTCGGCGAAGAGCACGGCTACCGCAACGCGCAGGCGACGGTGCTCGCTCCGACGGGAACGATCAGCTTCCTGATGGACTGCGACACGACCGGGATCGAGCCCGACTTCTCGCTGGTCAAGTACAAGGAGCTGGTCGGCGGCGGGCAGATGACGATCGTCAACCGCTCCGTCGACCTGGCGCTGCGCACGCTCGGCTACTCGGAGCCGCAGATCGAGCAGATCGAGGCCTTCGTGAACGAGAACGGCACGATCATCGGCGCCCCGGAGCTGGCGGACGAGCACCTGCCGGTCTTCGACGTGGCGGTCGGCGAGCGCGCGATCTCGCACATGGGCCACATCCAGATGATGTCGGCGACGCAGCCGTTCCTGAGCGGGGCGATCTCGAAGACGGTCAACCTGCCCGAGTCGGCGACGGTCGAGGACATCGCCGACGCCTACACGGCCGGCTGGAAGGGCGGCCTGAAGGCGCTGGCGATCTATCGCGACGGCTCGAAGACGGCCCAGGCCCTGCGCACCGACGCGCAGAAGGAGGAGGGCGCCGGCGAGGAGGAGCCGCTCGGCCAGCCCGAGCCGGTCCGCCGCCGCATGCCGGCCGAGCGCGAGTCGATCACGCACAAGTTCTCGATCGCCGGCCAGGAGGGCTACATCACCGCCGGCAAGTACGAGGACGGCTCGATCGGCGAGATCTTCCTGACCGACATCGGCAAGGAGGGCTCGACCCTGCGCGGGATGATGAACGCGTTCGCGACCTCGGTCTCGATCGGGCTCCAGTACGGCGTCCCGCTCGAGGTTCTGGTCAACAAGTTCAGCTACATGCGCTTCGACCCCGAGGGCGTGACCAAGAATCCGGAGATCCCGTTCGCCAAGTCAATGCCGGACTACATCATGCGCTGGCTGGCGAGCCGCTTCATCGAGGACCCCGACGTGCACGAGGACCTCGGCATCCTGACCAAGGAGGTCCGGGCCCGCAAGGAGGCGCAGCAGTCGCTGTTCAGCCCCGACACCGCCGGCCCCGCGAACGGTGGGAACGGACACACCGACGCGCACGCCGGCGGCACCAGCCGGCCCGCGTCGGCGGCGTTCACCGACACCCCGCCCCCGGTTCCGGCGAGGATGAGCCGCTCGCTGGATCTGGGCCCCGCCTGCGAGCAGTGCGGAGGCATGATGCAGCGGACCGGCTCGTGCTACACGTG
>CAZARJ010000056.1:0-8734 GCA_964487515.1 uncultured Conexibacteraceae bacterium
CCATCGCGGCCGCCGCGCCGCGGCCCGCCGCGGCCGCGCTCGGGGCGATCGTCCTCGTCGCGGCGCATGATCTGCTCCGTGTCGGGCGGGACGATCGCGGGCGCGTTCGGGTCCGCCTTGAAGATCCGGAAGCGAAGCACGCCGTCGGTGATCTTCAGCGTGTGGTTGAGGTCGTCGAGCAGGTCCTCGCCGCCCGCGAAGCGGTAGAAGCGGTAGTCGGCCTCGCCCCGGCGCTCGATCTCGTAGGCCATCTTGCGCAGGCCCCACTTGGCCTCGTGCACGATCTCGCCCTTCGCCTCGAGCATCCCCTTGGCGTCGGCGGCGAGCTTCTCGCGCTGCTCGTCCGCCGCCTGCGGATCGAGCATCAGGATCAATTCGTAATGCGTGGTGGCCAAAGCGGCGGACGACTATAGCGGGGCATCGGCCGGCGCCTCGGGCTTGACCGGGCAGATGCGCGGAATGACCATCAGCCGC
Source organism: uncultured Conexibacteraceae bacterium (assembly GCA_964487515.1). Lineage (GTDB taxonomy): Bacteria > Actinomycetota > Thermoleophilia > Solirubrobacterales > 70-9 > RHKX01. Next base: position 475 of record CAZARJ010000056.1, read on the forward strand.
GGCCCCGCCCTCCGCCTCGCCGCGGCCCTGCTCGCGGGCGCCGGAGCGCTCCTGTTGCTGCCCTCGCTGCTCCGCCCGCCCGATCCTCCGCCGCTGGACCCGGACGTCGGCCTGACCGGGATCGCGACCTCGCATTCCCGGGCACCCGACGCACCGTCGCTGCGTATGGGCGACCGGCGCCGCGCCGGCGAGGAGCGCTCCCGGCCCGGCGCGGGCCGGCGCAGGAGGGGCCGCGATCCGACAGCGAAGCACCGGCGCACCGGGTCCGCGCGTGAGCACCGGCATGGCCGAGCCGGCGACCCGCGAAGCCCGGGGAGGCGGAGCGAAAGCCAAAGGGCGACCCGGTCAGACCGCTCCCGGGATGCATCCGACCGGAACGAGCAACCCGCGTCCGCCGGGGCGCCGCCGCCACCGATCGCGACCCCGCCTGCAACCCCACCCCCACCGGCCACGGCACCCCCGCAGCCCGCGGCTCCCCCGCCGCCCGGTCCGCCGCCCGGCGTGCGCCAGTTCGGCCCCTGACCCGGCTGCCGGGGTGGTGCCCGTCCACCGGAGCAACCGATCCGCGACTCGCCCGTCACGGGGTAAGCGAGATGGCTCCCCCGAGGAGACACCCGCTCGGCGTGCGTGGGTGGGTGGTTGCCGGGCGGGGCGGCCAGTCGCCTGCCGAGGGGCCGGCTGAGCGGCCGGGCGGTTGTGGGGCGGGAGGTCGCTCGCCTGCCGAGGGGCCGGCTGAGCGGCAGGGCGGTTGTGGGCAGTGAGGGGAGAGAGGGGAATCCATCCTGCCCTTCCCCTCGTTGCCCCACGTCCCCGCACAGTCGCTGAACTTGCCGAAACACGTGCGATAGGCGGAAAAGTGCAGGCTCGGTGGCGTCCCGGCGCCTGAAGCTCCCCTCCCAGGTCACGAACCCGATCAATTGGTCCCATATGTCGGCTTCGTGATGGGGGCCGACGAGCTGGCAGCGAAAGTTGCCCTCGGCGGGCACAGATCGCTGCCACCTCCGACCCGGGCGGAGGTGGGCGACAATCTCCCCCTCCGCGGGGGAAAATGTCGCCCACCGGCACCGGGCCCTCCAACCCTCCCCTCGGTAGGCGAAGGTAGTCCCGCCCCCGACCCCACTACCTCCCCTCACTGCCAAGACAACCGCCCGGCCGCTCAGCCGCTCCCTCGCTAGGCGAGTCGTGTCCCGCCCGGAACCGTTCGGCTGCTCACACGCCCCTCGGTAGGCGAGTCGTGTCCCGCCCGGAACCGTTCGGCTGCTCACACGTCCCTCGGTAGGCGAGTCGTGTCCCGCCCGGAACCGTTCGGCTGCTCACACGTCCCTCGGTAGGCGAGTGTCATCCGGCTCGGGGCCGGCTCGCCCGCGGCCGCGAGCTAGCCGTCGCGCTTGCGGCGGATGTCGGCGAGCTGGTGGTCGATCCAGATGCCGGGATCGGTGGCGTCGACGATCTCGCGCAGGCGGCTCGCGCGCTCGCGGCGCTCCTCGGCGCTCATCGTCAGCGCCTTGTGGATCGCCGTCGCCTGCTCCTCGATGTCGAACGGGTTGACGCTCAGCGCGCACTCGCCGAGCTCCTCGTGCGAGCCGGTGTTCTCGGAGAGCATCAGCACCCCGTCGCGCATGTTCACCGCCGGCGCCTCCTTGGCGACCAGGTTCATCCCGTCGAAGATCGAGTTGACCATCAGCAGGTCGAAGTGCTTGTAGCGCGCGACGGCCTCGTGGAAGTTCTCGTAGATGCGCAGGTCGATCGGCATCCAGTCCGTGGTCCCGTGCCGGTGGTTGACGACCGCGACGAGGGCCTCGATCCGCTCCAGATACTCCTGATACTCGGCCACGTCCTGGCGCGAGGGCTGCAGGTGGGCGATGAACGTGACCCGCTCGTGAAACTCGGGGTGGTCGGCGAGGAACTGGTCGAAGGCGGTGAATCCGCGCAGCACGTTCTTGGACAGGTCGGCGCGGTCGACCCGGATGATCAGGTGCTCGCGCCGGCGCGCCAGCAGCTCGCGCTCGTAGGCGGCGACCTCCGCCGAGCCGGCCACGCGGCGCAGCCGATCGGCATCGATCCCGAGCGGGTAGGCGCGGATCCAGATCTCGCGGCCGTGGTAGTGGACGATCCCGTGCCGGTAGTCGACCTCGCAGCCGACCAGCTCCCGGCAGCAGTCGAGGAAGTTGTGCACGTAGGAGCTCGTGTGGAAGCCGATGATGTCGTTCGACAGCAGGCCGTCGTAGATCTCGTCGCGCTGCACCCGGGGCAGGATCCGCCACGCGTCGGGGTGCGGCCAGGGGATGTGGACGAAGTGGTGCAGGAAGGCGTCCGGGACCGCGTCGCGGACGATCGCCGGGGCCGTGTAGAGGTGGTAGTCGTGGAACATGACCAGCTTCTGGTCCTCCTGCTCGCGCAGATGACGCAGCACGGCGGCGGCGATGTCCTCGTTGACGACCTTGTACCCCTCCTGCCAGGCGAACTTCTCGTCGGCGCGGATGTCCGGCGCGTTGGAGAGGTCCCAGAGGTAGTGCTGGGTGAACCAGAGCTGCGGGTTGGCGATCACGCTGTAGAAGAGGTCGTAGGCGGCCGGCTCGGAGGCGACCATCTCGACCTCGTAGCTCGCGTCCTCGAGCTCGACCTCCACCGGGCCGCCGCTCTCGCGCGCGACCGCGGCGTCCTCGTCGCTCATCGCCGAGGCGACCCAGAGCACCTTGCGATGCGTCGCCAGGCCGGTCAGCGCGGTGACCAGCCCGCCGCCGCCACGGGCGACCGTGCGCTCGCCGCCCTCGCCGCGCTCGAACCTCGCCGGGCCCCGGTTGGAGACGATGATCAGGGGCTGCTCGCCGGCCATCGCCCTAACCGCCGAGCAGCAGGTCGTTGAACAGCTGGGCGTAGTCGCGCAGCAGCCTCGGGGTCAGGAAGCGCTCGCGTACCGCCTCCTTGCCGGCCCGGCCGAGCGCGCGGCTGAGCTCGGCATCGGCGAGCAGCTCGAGGGCCCGCTGCGCGCACTCCTCCGGCGAGGAGACCAGGTAGCCGGTCTGCCCGTCGGCGATCTGCAGGGGGATCCCGCCCACGTTGCCGCCGATCGTCGGCCGCGCCTTCCAGAGCGCCTCGGCGACGGTCAGCCCGAAGCCCTCGCGGATCGACTTCTGGACGCAGACCGAGGCCTGCGACTGGAAGGCGTTCACCTCGATCGAGCCCACGTTGTTGAGGTTGTTGAGGATCTTGATGTCGGGATCGCCGTCCGCGTAGCGATACGTCTCGTGGAAGAACTCCCAGCCCTCGGGATCGTCGGTCGCCATCGAGCCGACGAGGCCGAGCTGCACCTCCGGAACCTGCTCGGCGACGAGCCGGTAGGCGTCGATGACCCCGCGCGGGTCCTTCCAGGGGTCGAAGCGCGAGACCTGGAGCATCAGCGGGCGCTCGGGGTCGATCCCGAACTGGTTGGAGACGAAGCCCGCGTCCTCCGGCGAGAGGGCCATGTTCTTGGTCGACAGCGGGTCGATCGCCGGCGGCACGATCCGCACCGAGGGCGAGCCGCGCATCTCCTCCGGCACGTAGTCCTCGACGTGCCAGAAGCTGGCGTCGTACTCCTCGATGTGGGGCAGGATCAGCGCCAGCGTGTCGGGGTTCGGCGCCGAGAGGTCGATGTGGCAGCGCCAGACCCACTTGGCCGATCTCTCCGGCGCGTAGCTGCGGATCAGGGCGGGCTGGGGGTCGTGGACGATGACCACGTCCCAGTCGCCCTCCATGCCCATCGCGTTCAGGTGGTTGTAGCGGTCGTAGGTCTCGCGCTGGGCGGCGTCCAGCCCCTCGGGGGCGCCCTGCAGCGAGTTGTGGATCAGCTTCGTGACCTCGAAGAACTCCTCGCGGCCGAGGATCACCTGCCAGTGCGCGTCGATGCCGATGTCGCGCATCAGCGGCACCAGCGTGTAGAGGATCTCCGAGACGCCGCCGCCGAACGCGGTCGCGCTCAGGTGCAGGACCCGCTTGCCCTCCAGGCCTTCGGCCAGGGAGCGGATCTCCTCGACCAGCGGGCGGCCCACGATGTGGGTGTAGTCGGCGAGGGAGCGGGCGCCGAGATTGATCTCCTGAAGCACGCGGAGCAGGCTACCGGCCGCGTCCCCGGCGCTCAGGGGCCGGCGTCGCGAAGGCGCTCGATGCCGGCGTCGAGGGCGGCCACGATCGCGGCGTGCAGCTCGCTCGTGACCGCGCAGACGCAGGACATCTGAAACTCGTGCCCGGAGCCGAGCAGCGGGCGGCGGGCGAGGCTCGCCCCGCTCGCGTCGGTGACCACCGCCCCGCCCTCGCCGAGGATCAGCGCGGCGGCGGCGAGGTCGTAGGGGGAGTTGTTGAGGATCGCGCCGCCGCCGACGCGCTCGAACTCGGCCCGCACCCAGGGCGCCTCCTCGATCATGCGCGGGCCGGGGTCGACGTAGGCGTCGAGCTGCCCGCTCAGCAGCCGCGTCATGTTGAACGTCGCCGAGCCCAGATCGAAGGTGCCGCCCCCGACCGAGGAGGCGTCGATCAGCTCCGCGAGCACGAGCGCGGTCGGGATCGCGGGCCGGCCCCGGAAGCCGTAGGTCCAGAGCATGCGCTCGATTGCCCTTGCCCCCGACGGCCGCGGCGCCGGCTCCACCCCGGCCCCGCGCACGGCCCAGAATCGCTGCCCGGACTTGATCTCGACCACGCATCCGACCTCGACGTCGGCCATCGTGGGCTCGCCGTCGCCGAGCGGCGCCGCGGCGACCGAGACGCAGGCCGACTCCAGGCCCGCGAGCGCCGGCCGCGTGCCGTCGATCGGGTCGACCACGAGCACCCAGCGCGGCTCCCCCGCGGGCCTGACCATGCCCCGGTCCTCGGAGTAGAAGGCGACGTCCGGCGCGCGCTCGGCGAGGATCTCCTCCATGCGGCTCTCCGCCCGCTCGTCGATCGCGAAGGTGACGTCGCCGCCCGCTCCGCCGCCCGCGTGCTCGCGGCCCCGCGCGCGGCCGAGCTCGGGCAGGACCGTCGCCCGCAGCTCCTCGGCCAGCTCGACGACCAGCCCCGCCAGCGGATGGGAGTCGCCGCTCAGCCCCACGGCCCGGCGCCTCTCCTCTCGCCCCGGCGCTTCACGAGCAGCTCGACGTCCCGCCGCCCGGGGCTCAGGAGTCCGCGCGGTCGCCGAGCGTCACGTCGACCTCCATCCGCTTGCCGTCGCGGATGATCTCCAGCGTCACCTCGTCCCCGGGCCGGTGCTGGGAGATCAGGCGCGAGAGGTCGTTCTCCGACATCAGCCGCTTGCCGTCGACGGAGACGACCACGTCACCGCCCACCGCCACCTCGCGGCCCTGGAACTCGATCGTCCCCTCCTTGCCCTCGTCGCGGCCGCGCAGGCCCGCCTCGTCGGCCGGGCTGCCCGGGATCACGGTGGCGATCAGCGCCCCGGTCGGATCCTCGATGCCGAGCTTCTCGGCGAGCTGCGGGTAGAGAGCCTGGCTGCGCACGCCGATGTAGGCATAGGAGGCCTCGCCGTCCTCCCGTAGTTGCTCGATCGAGCGCTTCACGAGGTTGATCGGCACCGCGAAGCCGACGCCCTCGTTGCCGCCCGAGGTCGTGTTGATCTGCTGGCCGATCCCGATCACCTCGCCGTCGGCGGCGAGCAGCGGCCCGCCCGAGTTGCCGGGGTTGATCGACGCGTCCGTCTGCAGCGCGCCGTCGATCCGGAACTGGGTCAGCGACTGGATCGCGCGATCGGTGGCCGAGATGATCCCCACCGACAGCGACTGCTCCTGGCCGAAGGGGCTGCCGATCGCCGCCACGGGCTCGCCCACCTTGACCTCGTCGGAGTCGCCGAGCGGCAGCGGCTCCAGGTCGAGGCCGTCGGGGTCGACCTTGATCAGCGCCACGTCGGCGTTCGGGTCGAAGCCGACGATGTCGGCCGGGACCTGGTTGCGGTCGCCGAACTCGACGTAGACGCGTCCCGCCTCCTCGATGTCGGTGTCCGCGCCGCCGGTCTGGGTCGCGTTGGTGACGACATGCGCGTTGGTCGCGATCTCGCCCTCCTCGTTGAGCACGAAGCCGGAGCCCTGCCCCGCGCGGGCCTGCGTGGCGGGCGTGTCCGGATCGCCGAGCACGGCGATGATCGTGACCACGCCGGGCGCGGCGCCGGCGTAGATGCGCTGCGCGTCGAAGGAGGCCGGATCCGGCCGCGGGGCCTGCTTCGCGTCGTCGGGGGCGGAGTCGCCGGCGGTGGCGGTCACGGTCGTCGCCGAGCCCGGGTCGTCGCCGTCGCCGCAGCCGGCGAGCGCGGGCGCGAGGCCGAGCAGCAGCGCCAGGACGCCGGCGATCAGCGCCAGGCGCGAGCCCGCCGGGCGCCGGCTCACGCGGGTGCCCCGGCGACGGGCAGGCAGAGGGTGAAGGTGGTCCGCCGCCGGCGTGTCTCCAGCTCCAGCTCGCCGCCCATCAGGCGGGCGAGCTCGCGGGCGATCGCCAGCCCGAGGCCGGTGCCGCTGACCGCGTCGGCGGTGTAGAAGCGCTCGAAGACGCGATCGCGGGCGCGGGGCTCGATGCCCGGTCCCTCGTCGCTTACCGACAGTCGGCAGACGTTGTTGGCGATGGTGGAGGTGATCGTGATCCTGGTCCCCGGCGGCGTGTGCTTGAGCGCGTTGTCGAGGAGGATACGCATGATCTGCATCGACCTGGCCCGGTCGGCCCGGGCGCGCCGCGGGCCCGGCGCGCCGCGGACCTCGATCTCGGTCCCGTGCGCCTCGGCGGCGGCCGAGAACTCCTCCGCCACCGCGCCGGCGAGCTCCGTCGGCTCGAAGTCCTCCGGGTGCAGCTCGACGGCGCCGGCGTCGAGGCGCGAGAGGTCGAGCAGGTCGGTGGAGAGCTTCTTCAGGCGCTCGATCTGGCTCGCCATCGTGCGCAGGAAGGCGCGCCGCTCTTCCGGCTCGGGCTCCGGATCCTCGGTGAGCAGCTCGACGAAGCCCCCGAGGGAGGCGATCGGCGTGCGCAGCTCGTGCGAGGCGTTGGCGATGAACTCGCGCCGCGCCGAGTCCAGGCGCCCGAGCCGGCGCTGCATCAGATCCAGGGTCTGGGCGAGCTCGCCGACCTCGTCGCGGGCGCCGACCGGGATCGGGACCCCGAAGTCGCCCTCGGCGACGCGCTGCGCGGCGCGCTCCAGGCGGCGCAGGCGGCGCACGTGCCAGCCCGAGGCGAGGTAGGCGGCGAGCAGCGCCGCGAGCAGCGCGATCCCGCCCGCGATCAGCGTCTCGCGGGCGATCAGGTTCACGTTCGCGGTCACGTCGTCGAGCGGCGTGGAGAGCACGATCACCCACTTCGGGCCCTCGCGGCCGCGCTTGCCGGGCAGCGACACCGGGATCGCCGTCTCGCCGAGGCGGCGGCCGCGCACCGTCTCGATCGCGGAGCGGATCGCGCCCGCCTGCACCGCCCCCTGCGCGGCCGGGTAGGCGGCCTCGATCGCGTCGCTCTCAAGCTCCGAGTCGCCGATCACGAAGGCCGGCTCGCGGTCGCGGACGCCGAGCAGGGTGACGCGCGCGTCGACGTTCGCGGCCGTGCGCCGGATCAGCGACCCGAGCTCGCGCTGGGGCAGGCCCCGCCTGATCGCGCCGGCGAGCTGCCCGACGCCCTCGCGGCCCTGCTCCTCGAGCCGCTCCAGCCGCTCCGAGGTCATGCTCGAGCTGAGCTGCGGGACCACGTACAGGTAGACGAAGCCGACCGCCGCGCTGGTAATCAGGAAGGAGAGCAGGACGAGGCGGATGCGGACGCTGCCCAGCGGGCCGCGCCGGCCCCGCGACCCCCGCGTGGCGCTCACCCCGAGGCCGGCGGCGAGGCGCCGCCGCCGTCCTCCCGGAACCGATATCCGACGCCGCGCACCGTGAACAGGTACTCGGGGTCCTTGGCGTCCTTCTCGACCTTCTCGCGCAGGTGCCGGATGTGGACGTCGATCGTGCGCGGGTCGCGGTAGCTGCTATCGCCCCAGATCCGCTCCAGGATCGTGTCCCGGTCGAGGACGCGCCCGGGCGTCGCCGCGAGCGCCGAGAGGATCTCGAACTCGACGTAGGTGAGCTGGACCCGTTCGCCGCGCACCTCCACGTGGCGCCGGGCGCGGTCGATCGTCATCTCGCCGGAGCGCAGAACCTCCTCGGCCTCGTCGATCCCGCTCATCCTGGTGCGGCGCAGCGCCGCCTTCACGCGGCTGCGGAACTCGCGCACGCTGAACGGCTTGGTGATGTAGTCGTCGGCGCCGATCTCGAGGCCGAGGACCTTGTCG
>CAZARJ010000057.1:0-3554 GCA_964487515.1 uncultured Conexibacteraceae bacterium
CGCCCGGATCCCCGCCCGGGCGAGGGGCTCGTCGTCGACGACCAGGACCGAGAGCGTCACCCGCCCGCCTCCCCGATCGGCAGCCGCGCGACGAGCTGCCACTCGTCTCCGTTGCGCCCGGCCCGCACCGAGCCGTCGAAGAGGCGGACCCGCTCGTCGATGCCCACCAGCCCGTGCCCATCGCCGGGGCCTGAGCCGTTGACGGCCGCGATCGGATTGTGGACCGCCAGGCCGAGCTCCCGGAGGCGGTAGGAGACCCGCACCGTGGCGCGCCCCCCGTCGCCGTGCTTGAGCGCATTCGTGAGCGCCTCCTGGAGGATCCGGTAGGCGGAGGCGTCGAGCCCCGGCGGCAGTCGCACGGGCTCGCCCTCGATGCGGACGCTGACGTCGAGCCCGGCCCGCCGGAGGCGCTCGGCGAGGGCGTCGACCCGGCGCAGGCTCGGGGCCGGCGCCAGCGTCTCGTCTCCGCTCGAGCGCAGCACGCCCAGCATGCGGCGCGTCTCGGCGAGCGCCTCCCGCCCGCGCGCCTCGGCGGTCAGCAGCAGCTCGCGGCTGCGGGGCTGCTCCTCGCCGAGCGCCAGCCGGGCCGCGCCGACGTGCATCACCGCCAACCCGACGCTGTGGGCGACCGCGTCATGCAGCTCGCGCGCGATCCGGGCCCGCTCGCGCGCGGCGCCCTCCTGGGCCAGGCGCCGGCGCTCCTCGTCCAGCCGCGAGGTCCGCTCCGCGAGCGTCAGGGCGCGGGAGCGCTGCCGGTGCACCTCGATCCCGACCAGCCAGGCGCCGGCCAGCAGCAACAGGGGAACGAGCACGTCGCCCGCGGCGTCCTCGGCCCGGTAGGTGACCGCCACATAGAGCGAGCCGCCGGCGACGACGAGCGCCGCCCCGAGGACGCGGGCGTCGCGCGAGCCGTGCCCGGCGACCGAGTAGGTGGCGACGAGCAGCGCCAGCAGCGCCTCGAAGTCGGTCCGGTCGGGGTCACCGACGAGCCCCAGCCCGAGCAGCCCGGCGATCAACGCGGCCAGGACCGGCAGCGGCCGGCTGCGCCGCCAGGCGACCGGCAGCGTGGCGAGGATCGCGAGGGCCGACATCGCCCCGCGCGGCCCGGGCAGCCCGGTACGGAAGATCGGCTCGACCCAGATCTCGAACAGGGCCAGGCCGGCGAGGACGAGAGCGAGGATCCAGTCGGCCCAGGCCCCGCGGGGAATCGCCGCCATGCCCCGTCGTACCCCGTGCATGTGACGACGATAGGCCAGCTCGGGGGACCGCGCGTCCGACCGGCGGCGTACGCCTCCCGGGCGATGACGATCCACCGGCAGGCCAATGGCCCCCGGGCGCGCCCCCCTCTACGGTCGAGACGATCACACGCGCTGCGCCGGCGGGGCGGGAGCGGGGAACGGAAAGGGCATCGGATGGCCATGAGGGCTTCGACAGCGGAGAGGGGCGACGCCGGACGGTGGGTGCCGGGGGCACTGGCGCTTGTGGCCGCGATGGCGCTCGCGCTCCTGCTCAGCGCTCCGGCGCACGCCGGCACGCCGACCGTCATCAACCTGCTCGTCAACGGCTATGCGGAGAGCGGCGTCGGATCCACCGACGGGGAGACGGTGTCGCCGGTGCCGATCCCCGGCTGGACGACGAGCGCCAACTTCACCGAGCACGCGTACATGGCCACGGGCCTCTTCCCCGGCACGGACGTCAGCGACGCGATCGACGGCGGCGATCAGTTCTTCGCCGGCGGCCCCGGCGCGACCGACGAGAACGCCGTCGAGACCGCCAGCCAGGAAGTCGACATCTCACCCGGCGCCGCCCAGATCGACGGCCGCCGGGTTCGCGCCCACCTCGCCGCCGCGCTCGGTGGCTTCGCGGGCCAGGCGGACAACGCCAGGGTGAAAGCGACCTTCCTCGACGGGGCCGGGAAGGCGCTGGACAAGGTCACGATCGGACCGGTGATGCCCGCCGACCGGGAGTCGGCCACCACGCTGCTGCCGCGGAGCGCCGATGTGCCGGTCCCGCCCGGTACGCGCACGGTCCGGGTCCTGGTCACGGCCCGCCGCCTGGAGGGCGACTACAACGATGGCTACGCCGACAACGTCACGCTGACGCTCTCAGTCGGGGATCCGCTGCCCGCGACGATCGGACCGAAGGGCAACCCGCTCGGGCTCCCGAAGGCGCACGGCTGCGTGCGGAAGCTGCGCCTGCGCCTGCGCCACACGCGCGGGGCGAAGATCGTCGCCGCGACGGCGCTCGTGAACGGCAGGCGCAAGGCCTCGAAGCGCGGCAGCAACATCAAGCGCCTGACCGTCAGGCACCTGCCCCACAGGCGCTTCAAGCTCCGGGTCAACGCGCGCGAGAGCGACGGTACGCGGCTGATCAGCCAGCGCCGCTACCGGGGCTGCCGGAGGAGGTAGCGCGCCGCGCCCGTCGTCCCGCCCCGCCGGCGAGGCCGGGCGCGGCGTGCCCGGCGGTGATGCGTAAAAGGGGCGACACGGGGTAGACGCTGCTCACCGGATATCCATCGCCGGAAAGGCGATGGATTGATCGAGAGACCGAGGCCGGAGGAGCAGAGATGAGCACCGTGCTGTGGATCGTGATCATCGTCGCCGTGATCGTCGTCATCGCGCTGGCGGTGGGTGGCATGAGCAAGGGCCGGCAGGCGCGCGAGCGCAGGCGGGAGGAGCGGCGCGCGGTCGCGCGCGAGCATCGCCAGGAGGGCGAGGCGCGCCGGCTGGAGGCGGACCGGGAGCAGGCCGCCGCCGACGAGCAGGCCGCGCGCGCGAAGCGCGAGAAGGTCGAGGCCGAGCGCCGCCGGCACAAGGCCGAGCGCAAGCGCGAGGCGGCGGAGGCGCAGCTCGAGCAGGCCGAGGAGCGGGATCCGGACGCGGACAAGCGCTGACCGCCCCGGGCGCCGGGCGGGGGTGGGCGCCGGCACCATCGCCTCTCGATACGGCGGCGGGCGCCGGGCGGGTGGCTCCGCCCCCGAGGAACCCCCGAGCCAGGCCGCGCCGGCGCTCCGCACCGTTCCCCCGCCTCATTCCCCCGAGGTTGTCGACAGGGGCATAGTCCGCCGCGCCGGGGTGAATCTGACAGAGAGTTCAAGATTCACCCACGAAGCAGGAGCGCCGATGCCCGACCGAGCACGAGAGAAGCTGATCCTGGCCATGGTCCGAGCCGTCCCGGAGGGGTACGTGACCACCTACGGGGACCTCTGCCCCGAGGCGCCGCGGCTGCCGGGGCGGATCCTCAGCGAGTGCGGGGACGAGAGCGTCCCCTGGCACCGCGTGGTCCGCGCCGACGGCTCGCTCTCCAAGGGCGCCCGCCAGCGCAGGCTGCTCGACTGCGAGGGCATCCCCTTCGCCGGCGAGCGCGTCGACATGGCCGTCGCCCGCCTGCCGCGCGAGGCCCTCGCCGACCTGCTCTGAGGGCCGGATCGGGACGGCCTGCCGAGACGATCAAGGCCGGGCTCAGATCACCTGCTGCAGGCGCCGGTCCATCGCGGCGGCGGAGGAGCTGAAGATCTCGCAGAGCCGGGCGAAGTCGCCGCCGGTGCGCTCGTG
>CAZARJ010000057.1:3654-8581 GCA_964487515.1 uncultured Conexibacteraceae bacterium
CGGAGGAGCTGAAGATCTCGCAGAGCCGGGCGAAGTCGCCGCCGGTGCGCTCGTGCTCGCGCCGGATCAGCCGGGTGGGCATGAGCAGGGCGGCGGCGAAGTGGTTCGCCTCCTCCTCGATCGGGTCGAGCGGCGGCCGGTCCTCCTCGGCCCCCGGCTCCCCTGGGCCGTCGACGTTGCCGTGGCGGCAGAACAGCGACGTCTGCTCGCTCTGATGCAGCGTCCAGTGGCCGAGCTCGTGGCCGATCGTGAAGCGGCGCCGCGGCGGCCACTGGCGCGCCTCGTCGGCGTTCACCCAGATCTCGCCCAGGCTCGGCAGCAGCAGCCCCGACAGCGACTGGCCCTCGGCCAGCGGCGGGCATCCGGGCGCGGCGTCCATCCGCTCCACGTCGCGCACGAGCAGCGAGCAGCACGTGTCGGCGATGTCCTCGATCGGCACCGGCAGCGACTCGCCGTCCCAGATCCAGTCCGGGACCCGCTCCAGCAGCTCCGCCGCGCGCTCCTCGATCTCCAGCACGCGGGCGATCGTATCCCTCCCGTCGCCCGAAAGTGCGGGCCCGGGGGGGCGGCCCGGCGCGGGGCGATGTCCGGCTATCCGCCGGTGAAGAGGGCGTCGATCGCGTCGCGCCGCGGCGGGGAGGAGCCCGCGCCGGCGCTCTCGTCGTCCCCGGCGCCCTCGCCCGCGTAGGCGGGATCGGGGGTGGCGACGCGGGCGAAGGCCGGGCCCGGGGTGGCCGACCCGCGCGGACCCGCCGCGGCGCCCGCCTCGCGGATCGTCTCCGCGCTCGCGCCGACGATCCCGGCCAGGGCCTCGATCACGCGCCCCGAGACCCCCTCGGCGGGCAGCAGCCCGTGCTCCATGCGGTGGTAGTAGACGCCGATCTTCTGCACCTCGCGGGAGGTGCGGAACCCGAGCTCGCCGGCGAGTCGCTCGACCAGGTCCTGGCGCCGGATGCGCGCCGCGTTGCGAAGCCGCGGCAGCAGCTCGGGCCAGCTTCCCGACAGGCCCTCCAGCGACTCGTAGACGCGATCCACCGCGACCTTCGCCGCCGAGCGCTCGTAGGCGTCGGGATCCCAAGCGCGCCGCGGAGCCTCCATGAGGTAAGAGTCGATGCGGACCGCCAACTCCTGACGCTCGCCGGCGTTCGGCACGGTCGCCAGCAACGCCGCCGGATCGGGGTCGGCACCCGCCTCGACGGCGGCGATGAAGTCCCTGAGCAGGATGTCGAGATCAGCCACGCGGAGCACCGCCCCCGCCCCCGTCGCCCTCCAGCTCGGCCTGCACCTCGGTCCGGAAGCGACGCCAGATCTGCGCCACGTTGTCGGCGCTGACCGCCGGGCCCCCGAGCTCGGCCACGACCCGCTCGCCGACGGCGGCAGCGCTGAGGTCGGCGCCGCCGATCGCGCCCGGGGCGTAAAGCCGAATCACCAGCTTGTGCCTCTCGTTGCGCCTCGCGAGCACTCGGTGCACAGCGTCCATGATGGCGTGGACCCCGGTTCCATCCCCGACCGAGGGGACATCCCCCCAGATGCCGTCCTCGCCCGGCTCCTCGTCGGGCAGCGGCTCGGTCGGCGGGCGCCGCTCGCGCCGCTTCAGGTGGTCGGCCACCCGGCGCGCGCAGATCACGCGCAGAAAGCCGTGGAGCTCGCCCAGGACCTTGCCCTGGAAGGCGGAGCTGACCACCGACTCGAGGACGTCCATGACCACGTCGTCGACGTCGCCGGGCGGCAGCTTCGCCGCCACGCGGCACCTGATCAGCCGCTCGTTGCGGAACGCGAGCAGGCCCATCGCATGCTTCGCCGCCTCGGCGTCCCCCGACCCCCGAGCGACGACGATGTATTCGAGGACCGCCTCGTCGTCGAGCACGTCCAGCTCGGTCTGCGTCTTTCGGCTGAATGAAGCCAGCCGGATCAAACCCCCTATGGATCGACAGGCCCCAAAGCTACCGCCACCGCGTGCGGAGGGGCGTCGTGCCCCGCGGCTCCCGCATCTTCTCCGCCGCAGCTTCAAGACGCCGAGCGGCGCGCCCCTCTATGGTCTATCCGAGGCGGCTCGCACTGAGTCGTCGCGTAACGAGTATGTGTGCTTGAGAGGACCGCCTGCCATCGGCAGTGCATTCCGAAGGGCCGCAGACGAAACGGCATTGGAGGCAATGCGAACATGGCAAGTGGAACCGTGAAGTGGTTCAACGGCGAGAAGGGCTACGGCTTCATCGCTCCGGACGAGGGCGGCGACAAGGACGCCTTCGTGCACATCAGCAACATCGTCGGTGGCGCGCGCATCGACGAGGGTGACCGCGTGAGCTTCGACATCGAAGACAGCGCCAAGGGCCCGCAGGCCGTCAACGTCTCGAAGGCGTAGGCAACGGCTTTCACCGCGCCCCCGGCGAGCCGATCGCCGGGGGCGCGGGCCGTTAAGGGGGAGGCCGGGCGAATAGGATCGGCGCCGATGGCCACCGACCCCGCCAAGCCGAGCCGCCCCCGTCCACGCCAGGGGCCCGCCATCGGGGAGGCCCGGCCGGTCGCGGACTCCGCCTCGCTGCTGGTCCGCTGGATGTCGATCGAGGACGCCAACTCGGCCGGCTTCATCCACGGCGGCACGGTCATGCGGCTGGTCGACGAGGCCGCCGGGCTCGCTGCGATCAAGCACTCGGGTCGGCGCGTGGTCACGGCGGCGATGGACCGGATGACCTTCCTGACCCCGGTCTTCGTCGGCGAGCTGCTGAGCTGCAAGGCGTCGGTGAACGCGGTCTGGCGCACCTCGATGGAGGTCGGCGTCCGGGTCGAGGCCGAGAACCCCTTCAGCGGCGAGTCCCGGCACACCTCGACCGCCTACCTGACGATGGTCGCGCTCGAGGACGACCGGCCCGTGGAGGCGCCCGGGCTGATCGTCGAGACGCCCGAGGCCGAGCGCCGCCGCCGCGACGCGGAGCTGCGGCGCAAGAACCGCCTCGCCGAGCGCGACCAGATCCGCCGCCACCGCGACGCCGAGGGCTGAGCGCCGCGGGATCGACCGCCGGCACCGGGCCGCTCAGACCGCGGCGAGCTCGTCGGTCGGCTGCCGGTGGACCCGGTTGCGGCCCCCGCGCTTGGCCTCGTAGAGCGCCCCGTCGGCGACCCGCAGCAGCTCCTCGAAGTCGTGCCTGCCGGCCGGGCTGCCGGCGGCCGTGCCGGCGCTGATCGTCAGCCGCGTGCCCTGCTCGAATCGCGTCCGCGCGACCGCCTCGCGCAGGCGCTCGGCGAGCCGCCCGGTCTGCTCCAGATCGGCGCCCGGGAGCAGGACGAGGAACTCCTCTCCGCCGATCCGGTAGGCGAGCTCGAAGGCCCGCAGCTCGGTGCGCAGGATGTAGGCGATCTCGCGCAGCGCCGCGTCGCCCGCCGCGTGGCCGATCGTGTCGTTGATGCGCTTGAAGTGGTCGACGTCGAGGACGACGAGCCCGACGGAGGCGCCGCTCACCACCGCCTGCTGGCGCAGCTCCTCGACGCGGCCCTCGAGCGCCTTGCGGTTCAGCATCCCGGTCAGGGGGTCGATCACGGCCTCGCCGCGGTGCTCGACGTCGGAGCGCATCAGCGCCGTGGAGAGGATCCCGGTCGCGAGCACCAGGGCGGCCGGCATGACGACGAGCTGCGGCGCGTCGAGCACCGCCTGCGCGTCGGAGCCGAACGCGGCCCCGAGCAGCAGCGCCAGGGTGATCGCGATGCCCGTGACGACGCCGCCGATCGAGAAGCGCGCGCTCAGGGTGACGACCGGGATCGCCAGCCAGGCGAGCAGGGGCGTGGTCGCGGCGTCGGCGAGCAGGATGCTGACCGCGATCGTGACCTGCGAGCCGGTCCAGGCGGCGAAGCTCCAGCGCTCGGGCCGGGCGGCGCGCGGCATCCGCGCGTCGGAGACCCGGAACATCGCGGCGGCGATCAGCAGCGGCAGCAGCGTCCACCAGCCCACCCAGGGACCGGTGAGCAGCAGCGCCACCGCGAGCACGGCGAACGCGGCGCCACGGATCGGCTGCAGACGGCGGTCCATGTCGAGCAGCCGCTCGCGGTCGGAGTCGTCGGCGAGCAGCCAGCCACGGGCCGGGATCGTCTGGGTCGTCGGGTCGCTCACAGGCCCCTCATCGGTTCCGCGGGCCCGAAGCTGAAGGACGGCTACGCGAGAGTCATTGCAGCGATTCCGGGCGCCGGGGGCCGCCCGGTTGCATGCCGGTCCTTCTCCATGGCGGACGGGAAGCCCCTCCGGGGCCTATTCGCCGGCCGGCTCGAGGATCTGCTCGATCGACCGCGCCAGGCCGTCGTCGCCGACCTCGAAGGCGACCGCGTTGATCCAGACGTCCTCCTCGGCGGTCCGGAAGCGGGCCGGCATCTGGGTCACGAAGCGGCCCAGCGCGTCCTCGACCTCGACCCCGAGGATGCTCTTGCGGGCGGCGGTCATGCCGACGTCGGAGATGAACGCCGTGCCGCCCGGCAGCACGCGCGCGTCCGCGGTGGGCACGTGGGTGTGGGTGCCGAGCACCGCCGCCACCTCGCCGTCCAGATGCCACCCCATCGCGACCTTCTCGCTCGTCACCTCGGCGTGGAAGTCGACGATCACCACCTCCGCGCCGCGCCGCCGCAGCTCCGCGATCTCCGCCTCCGCGGCCGGGAAGGGCGAGCGCGCGACGGTGAGCTGCAGGGCCCCGCTCAGGTTGAGGATCCCGACCTCCCGGCCCGCCGCAGTGACGATCATCGCCCCCCTGCCGGGGTTGCCCCGGGGGTAGTTCGCCGGCCGCACGAGCCGCTCGCACTCGTCCACGAACCCGTAGGCGTCGCGGTGCCGGTAGACGTGGTTGCCGGTCGTGATCGCGTCGACGCCGGCCGCGAAGATGTCGTTCGCGGTCCGCTCGGTGATCCCGGCCCCGCCGGCCGCGTTCTCGCCGTTGGCGATCACCAGGTC
>CAZARJ010000058.1:0-8573 GCA_964487515.1 uncultured Conexibacteraceae bacterium
GGAGGCCCTCGCGGCGGCGCTTGGCGGGCAGGAGAGCGCGGCCGCCGGGCTCGCCGCCGGGGGTCGCGAGGCCGCCGCGTCCGCGCCGTCGCGAATCGGGCCCCTCGAGCTTCTGCCGACGCCCGGGCACGCGGCCGACCACGTCGCCTTCCTGCTCGGCGGCGCCTGCTTCTGCGGCGATCTCGTGCTCGGCGAGGGCTCGTCGATCGTCCCGCCCGCCGCCGCCGGGGGCTCGCTCAGCGACTACATGCGCTCGCTGGCTCTGCTCAGCGAGCGCGCACCGGCGCTGCTCTGTCCCGGCCACGGCCCCTGGATCACCGACCCGGCCGCGAAGCTCGCCGAGTACGCGGCGCACCGCCGCGAGCGCGAGCGCCGGCTGCTCGCCGCGCTGGCGGCCGGGGCGCGCGGGACCGAGGAGCTGCTCGACGCCGCCTGGGACGACGTCGCCGCCGCGCTGCGCCCGGCCGCCGCCCTCGCCCTGCGGGCGCACCTGGAGAAGCTCGCCGCCGAGGACCGGCTCCCGGCCGACGTGCGATGGTAGACGCGTGAGCCGCCGCGACCAGATCAAGATGAGCGCCGCCGAGCAGCGCGCCTTCCTGGCCGCCGAGCGGGTCGCGATCTGCACGACGATCGGCCCGCGCGGCTGGCCTCACTCGATGCCGCTCTGGTACGTGCCGGTTGAGGGCGCGCCGGAGGGGGGCGAGATCGTCCGGGCCTGGACGTTCGCCAAGTCCCAGAAGGTGCGCAATCTGGAGCGCGACCCGCGGGCGACGCTGCTGGTCGAGGCCGGCGACGCCTACGCGGAGCTGCGCGGCGTGCAGATCGAGGCCGGGGTGGAGATCGTCCGCGAACCCGAGCGCGTGGTCCGCTTCGCACACGCGCTCGCCGACCGCTACCGCGAGCAGATCGCCGGGGTCGACGTCGACGCCGGGGAGATGCTCGCCGCGCAGGCCCCGAAGCGGGTCGTGCTCGGCTTCCACCCGCGCCGCGCCGCGAGCTGGGATCACCGCAAGCTCGGCGGCGGCTACTAGCGCGCCCGCGGGCGCCCGCGCCCAGCTCGCGGCGGCGGCCGTTCCGGGGTTCGCGATCCGCGACAATCGTGGTTATGGGGAAGCCGATTGGCGAGCGCCTACAGGAGGCCCGCGCCGCGCGCGGGCTGACCCTCGAGGATGTCTCCGAGGAGACGAAGATCCGCGTCCGCTTCCTGCAGGCGCTCGAGCACGAGCGCTGGGAGGTGCTGCCCGGCAGCGCCTACGCGCGCGGCTTCCTCCGCACCTACGCGAACCTGCTCGGCCTCGACGCGGAGGAGCTGGTCGCCGAGTACCGCGACCGCCGCGATCCCGAGCAGGAGATCGAGGACGCCGTCCCCCAGCTCGGCGAGGAGCACCGCGAGCGGGGGCCGATCGGCCGGGCCCGGGCGCGCATCGAGTCGGCCGGTCACGGCGCGCCGGCCGGCCGGCAGCCGATCGGGTTCGCCGGCCGCGGGCACCGGGGCGGCTACTTCGACCGTTTCACGGTCGCCGCCCTGTCGCTGCTCGTGCTGGCCACGATCGCCGCGCTCGTGATCGCGCTCAGCGGCGAGAAGGCGGTGGACGTGGCGGGCGACGATGACGCGGCGGTCGAGCGCTCCGATCCGTCGGCGAGCACCCTGCGCGACGGCGGCGACGGGGAGCCCGCCGGGCGCCGGCGGGCGCGGCTCGAGCTCGAGGCCGAGGCCGAGGTCTGGGTCTGCGTCGTCGATCACGACGGCGAGCTGCTCGTCGCGGGCGAGACGCTGGCCGCGGGCGAGACGCGCGGCCCGTTCAAGGGGCGCGGCTTCGAGCTCACGCTCGGCAACGGCTCGGTGCGGATGCGCGCCAACGGCGAGCGGGTGCCCGTTCCCGCCGCGGCCGAGCCGCTCGGCTTCAAGGTGACCGACGAGCACGTGCGCGAGCTTCCCTCCGCCGCGCAGCCGACCTGCGAATGAGCTTCCAGCCCGCCGCCCGGCGCAGGCGACCGTGGGTGCGCGTCGCTAGCCTGCTGAGCGCGCATGGAGAAGCTCAAAGGCCTGATCCTCTCGGGCGGCGCGGGGACCCGCCTGCGGCCGATCACCCACACCTCCGCGAAGCAGCTCGTGCCGGTGGCCAACAAGCCGGTCCTCTTCTACGGCATCGAGGCGCTGGTCGAGGCCGGGGTGAGCGAGATCGGGATCGTGATCGCGCCCGAGACGGGGGCCGAGATCCAGGCCGCGGTCGGTGACGGCTCCGAGCTCGGCGCGCAGGTCACCTACATCCAGCAGGCGAAGCCGCTCGGCCTCGCCCACGCGGTGCTCACCGCGGAGGAGTTCATCGGCGCCGACCCCTTCGTCATGTACCTGGGCGACAACCTGCTGCGGGACGGGATCACCGGCCTCGTCGACGCCTTCCGCAGCAACGAGCCGGACGCGCTGATCCTCCTCACCCCGGTTCCCGACCCGCGCCACTACGGGGTGGCGGAGCTCGACGGCGAGCGGGTCGTGCGCCTGGTCGAGAAGCCCGAGGACCCGCCCTCGGATCTGGCGCTGGTCGGCGTCTACATGTTCACCGGCGCCGTCTTCGAGGCGGCGCGCGCGATCGAGCCCTCGGCGCGCGGCGAGCTGGAGATCACCGACACCCTGCAGCGGCTGATCGACACCGGCCACGCTGTCGAATGCCATCGCGTCAACGGCTGGTGGAAGGACACCGGGCAGCTCGCCGACATGCTGGAGGCCAACCGGCTCGTGCTCGAGGACCTGCGGACCCGGGTCGAGGGCGACGTCGTCGACTCCCAGATCGAGGGCCGGGTGGTGGTCGAGCCGGGCGCGCGGCTGGAGCGCTGCACGGTGCGCGGCCCGGCCGTGATCGGCGCCGGCAGCGAGCTCTGCGACTCCTACGTCGGCCCCTACACGGCGATCGCCGCCGGCTGCGAGGTCCGCAACTCGGAGATCGAGCACTCGATCCTGCTCGCCGGGGCGCGCGTGTGCGATCTGCCCTCGCGCATGGAGGCCAGCCTGCTCGGGCGCAAGGTGCGGATCGGGCGCGCCGACGGGCTGCCCAAGACGCTGCGGCTGATGGTCGGCGACGCCTCGGAGCTGACGCTGCCGTGAGGATCCTGATCGCGGGCGGAGAGGGCATGCTGGCCCGGGACGTCAACGAAGCCGTGGCGCGCCGCGGGCACGAGCCGATCGCGCTCGGTCGGGCCGAGCTGGACGTCACCGACCCGGCCTCGATCGAGGAGGCGATGGCCGAGCACGCCCCCGACGCGGTGATCGACTGCGCGGCCTACTCGGACGTCGACGGCGCCGAGGAGGACG
Source organism: uncultured Conexibacteraceae bacterium (assembly GCA_964487515.1). Taxonomy (GTDB): domain Bacteria; phylum Actinomycetota; class Thermoleophilia; order Solirubrobacterales; family 70-9; genus RHKX01. The sequence continues at coordinate 3,311 of CAZARJ010000058.1, forward strand.
AGCGGGCCGCGACCGCGGTCAACGACACGGGCGCCGCGCTGCTCGCCGCCGCCGCGGCCCGGATCGGCGCCTCGTTCCTCTACCCCTCCAGCGACTACGTCTTCGACGGCCGCAAGGGCGCGCCCTACCTGGAGGACGACATGCCGGCCCCGCTCGGCGCCTACGGGCGGTCGAAGCTCGGTGGCGAGGTCTCGGTCGCGGCGGCCAACCCGCGCCACTTCATCGTCCGCACCTCGTGGCTGTACGGGGTCGGGGGCAAGAACTTCGTCGAGACGATGCTGCGCATCGGTGGCCGCCAGGACGAGGTGCTCGTGGTCAGCGACCAGCGCGGCTGCCCGACGAGCTGCGCCGATCTCGCGGCCGGGCTGGTGGAGCTGGTCGAGAGCGAGCGCTACGGCATCCATCACATGGTCGGCGACGGCGATTGCACCTGGTTCGAGTTCGCGCAGGAGATCTTCGACCAGGCCGGGCTGGACACGCGCGTGATGTCGGCGACCACGGAGATGATGGGCCGGCGCGCTCCCCGGCCCGCCTGGTCGGTGCTCGGCCACGGACGCGACGACGTGATCCTGCTGCCGCCCTGGCAGCGGTCGCTGGGCCGCTACCTGGCCGACCGGGAGCTGGTCCGGTGAAGCTGCTCGTCACCGGCGGGGCGGGCTTCATCGGCTCCACCTACGTCCGCGTGCATCTCGCCGCCCACCCCGACGACGAGATCGTCGTCCTCGACAAGCTCACCTACGCCGGCCGGCGCGAGAATCTCGCCGGCGCCGATCCCGATCGCCACCGGCTGATCGTCGGCGACATCGGCGACCGGGAGACGGTCGCCGCCGCGATCGAGGGCTGCGAGGCGGTCGTCAACTTCGCCGCCGAGTCGCACGTCGACCGCTCGATCGAGGATCCCGACACCTTCATCCGGACCGACGTCCTCGGCACCTTCGTCCTCCTCGAGGCGGCCCGCGACGCCGGCATCCGGCACCTGCAGATCTCCACCGACGAGGTCTACGGCTCGATCGACGACGGCTCCTTCACCGAGCGCTCGCCGCTCGACCCCTCCTCGCCGTACTCGGCGTCGAAGGCCGGCGCGGACCTGCTCGTGGGGGCCTTCCAGCACACCTGGGGCGCGGACGCGCTGATCGTCCGCGCCTCCAACAATTACGGCCCCTTCCAGCATCCCGAGAAGCTGATCCCGCTCTGCATCCTGAACGCCCTCGCCGGCGATCCGCTGCCCGTCTACGGGGACGGCATGCAGGTCCGCAACTGGCTCTTCACCGAGGACTTCGCGCGCGCGATCGACCTCGTGCTGGCCCGCGGCGAGGCCGGGCAGGCCTACAACGTGGGCGGCCCCGACGAGCTCTCCAACCTGGCCGTCGTGCGCCGCATCCTGGAGCTCTGCGGCCGCGACGAGAGCCTGATCGAGCACGTCGAGGACCGGCTCGGCCACGACCGCCGCTACTCGCTCGCCTCCGACCGGGTCAGGGAGCTGGGGTGGGAGGCGCAGGTCGGCTTCGACGAGGGCATCGAGCGCACCGTCGCCTGGTACCGGGACAACGAGCGGTGGTGGGGGCCGATCCGCTCCGGCGAGTATCGCGACTACTACGAGCGGCGCTACGGCCGTAGGCTTGGGTAGGTGACGAAGCGCGTCCCAACCGGGCTCGCCGGCCTGATCGCGATCGAGCCGACCGTGTTCGGCGACGAGCGCGGCTTTCTGCTCGAGACCTTCCGCAGCGAGCGCTGGCGGCAGATGGGCGTGGAGGAGGAGTTCGTGCAGGAGAACCACTCCCGCTCGACCAGGCGCGGGACGCTGCGCGGGATCCACTTCCAGACCGACCCCGGCCAGGGCAAGCTGGTCCGCTGCGCGCGCGGCGCGATCTTCGACGTCGCCGTCGACCTGCGCCGCGACTCGTCCACCTACGGGCAGTGGGAGGGCTACATCCTCGACGACCAGACGCACCGGCAGCTCTGGGTCCCGGTCGGCTTCGGGCACGGCTTCCAGGTGCTGAGCGACGTCGCCGACGTGACCTACAAGCTGACCTCCCTCTACGACCCCGAGACCGAGTCCGAGATCGCCTGGGACGACCCGGACGTCGGCATCGAGTGGCCGCTCGGCGACCCGATCATCTCCGAGCGCGACCGCAACGCCCCGCGCCTGGCCGAGGTAGCCGACCAGCTCCCCTTCTGAGCGCTTCCCGATCGGAGCGGTCTTGTCGGCGAGATTGTGGTTTCCCGGAACATGTGCGGGCAAGTGCAAGCTCAGCGGCCTGGCGCTGCTCGCCGCGGTTGCCGCGCTGGCGCTCGCGGCCTGCGGTGGCGACGACGGCGACGAGGCGACCGCGCCCGCGCCCGGATCGAATCCGATCGCTCGTGAGGGTGACCTCGCCGTCCGGCTGCAGCTCGACCCGGAGGTGACGGCGCCAGATGCCCGGATCCGGGTCTCGGTCGAAAACCTCGGTGAGCTCACCATCTCGTTCGGGCTCGGCAACCGGGTCGAGCGTTACGTGGACGGGAGCTGGCAGGACGTCTCTGGGGAGTTCGGCCCGCAGGTGGTCCCGCAGATCGCCCGGATCCTGAAGCCGGGCGAGTCCTCGGGAGCCGGGCAGGGGACACTCCGCGATCACGTCGTCGTGTCGCCCGCCGCCGATCCGGGCATCTACCGCGTGCTCAAGAACGTCAGCGGAACCGACGCCGGCACCCTGACGCCGACCGCCACGTTCGAGATCACTTCCGGCTGAGCGGGCTCAAATGGCTGGGCCGCTTCCGGCTCGTTCTCGATCACTCAACGCGCGGCTGCGGCGAATGCCTCTGAAGCCTCCTCGGCGGTCATGCCGGAGAGCTCCTTCGCCAGGGGGCTGTCCTGCGTCGCTCCGGGTCGCACCCTTCCGTCGATGATCGGAAACTCAGCCTGAGGCATGATCGGTTGCCAGCCATCCTTTCCCTGGATGAGGGGCATGATATAGCGGGACCCCTGTTGCATGCGGGCACCGCCATCGATGACGAACTCGGTCGGTTCCTTGGGCCCGTCGTCGAAGCTGCGGAATATCCAACCTCCCCGCTCTCCTGCGAACGTCGTGCCTGCCTCGGGCCCACCACCGTCGGGGCCGATATCACGCTCGACTTCGAACGTCACCCTTCTGGTGACAAGTCCGCCGGCCGCCTCGGGCGGTGACTTTGGGGCAGCTTCTTCGATGCTCGGTACGGAGACGGCCGTGACGATTGCGATCTGGTCCGAATGTCTCAGAACCTCTGTGGCCCGCGCCTGCGGAACGGCCAACAGAGCGTTCTCCGTGTAGATGGGTTCCGGTGAAGTCGGCGATCGGGAGCCGACAACCAAGATGGCGATCACAGCTGCAATTGCTATTCCAGTTGCACCGATCACGGCGACCGCCCAACTCGGGTGGAGTCGTTGCCGCCGATCAGCGGTCGAAAGCCCCGCGACCTCGTTGGTGATCGCCTCCTCAAGTGAATCCCCAAGTGCCGCGGTTCCAGCCTGATCGCGAGCAATCTCACCCGCCCTAAAGCCCCTCAGCGCTTCAATCTCGTCCATTGATTCCTCCGGTGATAGCCTTCTTATTCAACTATTGCCCGCTGAGCCCAATTCGTTCGCGCAACCGGCGACGGGCTCGAGAAAGACGAGACCGAGCTGTTCCGTTCGGCAGGTCCAGCGCCTCGGCGATCTGAGCCAGACTCAGTTCCCCCCAGGCATAGAGGAGGAGAACGTCTCGCTCCCCCTTGCTGAGCTTCGCCAAGGCTCCCGCGATGGCTGGTCCCATCCGCTCCGCGTCAACACGCGCTTCGACTCGTTCGGCCTCCATGGCCAGCGGATCCTTTCCGACTCGGGCGTAGGCGCGAAGCAGCCGACGTTCCCTGCGCCAGTGATGACGCAGGAGGTTCGCCGCGATACCCATTAGCCACGGGCGCGCGTCGCGTCGACCCGTCTGAAAGCGATGACGGCTCTTGAACGCCTGCATAAACGTCTCAGCGACGAGTTCCGCCCCGTCATCAGGCCCAAGGCGCCGACTTGCGTAGCGGTCGAGTACTCGCACATGGCGCTCGAATATCTCCCCAAACTCCTCGGGGTCGTCGAGAGAGGCAGCGATGAGCTCGCCGTCGTGCCGTGCATCAGTAGACGTGGTTGATCTGCTTTCGATTGTGGCTGCCGAGCACCTTGGTGGCCTGATTCCTCGGGGTCTGCATGCAGGCGAGCCGATTGTCACCCTGGCTGACCCGTGGGTCCGCTTCGTGACCGTGAGTTAGTCCTACGGCGTGGCCCGACTCGTGGCAGCTGACTCTCTTCCCGGGAGTCTGGCTCCGGTATCGCACGTAATGCTGATCGCACTTGCGCCTCGTAACCGCATCGTCACACCACGTCTGCCCGAGCACACCGCTGCCCAGGCTGCCCTATTGGTAGATGATGTCTGTCTCCGCAGGGCCGGAATAGCTCGGTGAACTCGGGTGGGTGATATTCAGATGAGTTGGATCGTACTGCTGGTTGAGTACCTTCCTGATGTGGTCTCCTCCCTTGTCACTTATCGAAGGTTGGCGATGCCAGCTCGTCGTCCGATTGTCGGTCTGGCAAAACAATCCATATCCGGCCGACCCGGCGTAGCACCTGTGCTTTAGGTGAGCGGTCTGGTAGATGCTGTCAAATGCGCGTGCGCTTATCGTTCCTAACAAGACGGTGATTACGACCCCCGTCCAGACGAATGTTGCGCGCAAGACCCGTCGCGGCCCCGTGTAGTGCATTAAACGTATCCCCTCCCGTTAGCTTCTGGAGGAAGACTAGTGCCGTGGGCAACCACGTCTAGGACCGTCTCATTACGTGAGATCAAGTACGTACGTCGATGAGCAGAACGGAGGTGTGATGACCAGGCAGTGGGCTGGCCGTGTAGCGCCGAAGTCGTCGCGGTGCCGACGTTGCTCCCCGCCTGGGCGACGGGAGGGGGTCGCTAAGGTGGATCGGTTGGCCACCAAGGCGCAAGAGACCCAAACGATCGACCCGCTGGCGGGCTTCAGCGCGGCGACGCGTGACTGGTTCGAGCGCTCCTTCGCGAGCCCCACGCCCGCCCAGGAAGCGGGTTGGCCGGCGATCGCCACCGGCGCCAGCACCCTGATCTGCGCCCCCACCGGCTCCGGCAAGACTCTGACCGCCTTCCTCTGGGGAATCGACCGCCTCGCCCAACAGAAGGCGCGAACCGGAGGCCAACCGGAGGAAGCGGACGCGAAGCGGAATCCCCCGCCCGACAACGAAGGTTCCGCCCCTGCCGCA
>CAZARJ010000059.1:0-8545 GCA_964487515.1 uncultured Conexibacteraceae bacterium
CAGGACGCGCTCGACGAGATGCTGCTCGAGCGGCGCTCGGTCTGGCTCGGGTGAGAGGCACCCTGGTGGCGCCGGGCGCCGCGGCTTTGGATAGATTCAGACGCGGATGAGAGGCAGACACGCCGCAGCCCTGCTCATCGTGGCGGTCATCCTGGCCGGCTGCGGGGGCGAAGACTTCGCCAACGAGCCCCGGCCGCCGTCGGCGATCGACATCAGCACCCGGGTCGACAACGACGGGGTCGTCGTCGCTCCGCAACGGGTCGGCGCCGGGCTCGCCGTGGTGACGATCTCCAACCAGTCCGACGACGACGTGCGTCTGCGCTTCGTCGGCCCGAGCCAGGAGCGCACGGCCCAGATCGACGCCGGCGGCGTCGGCTCCGCCCGCATCGCCCTCGAGGAGGGCGAGTACCGGGTCGAGTCGGACGTGCCGACGATCGCCGACGCCTCCCTCGCCGTCGGCCCCGAGCGGCCCAGCGCCAAGAACGAGCTCCTGCTCCCCTGACGGCCGGGGCGCCGGCCCGGCGTCATCGCGTGCCCCGTGGCCGACGTGGGTCCGCCCGGCACGCCCGCTTCCCTGATCCGGCATCCCCCCGGCGCCTCCGGGCTGCCCCGCCTGCGTGATCGATGTCACGCACTTAATATTTGTGGATATGCAACTATCGGGGTTGTGCAACCGGGGGCGGACGACGTGACGCGGCGCTACCGACCGCTCAGCGGGCCGCCGGCATGCGGAGACAGCGACGCGAAGGAGACGGGATGACGCAGCGATTCGGCCACTTGATCACCGAGGAGAACGCCAAGTGGTGGGCGCTCGCGGCGATGTGCTTCGCGCTCTTCATGGTGATGCTCGACAACACCGTCGTCAACGTCGCGCTGCCCGCGATGCAGCACGACCTGGGGGCCTCGATCGCCGCCCTCGAGTGGGTCGTCAACGGCTACACGCTCTCCTTCGCCGTCCTCCTGGCGACCGGCGGCCGGCTCGGCGACATCTTCGGCCGCCGGCGCGTCTTCCTGCTCGGCGTGGTCCTCTTCGCCGTCTCCTCGGGGACCGCGGGCCTGGCCCCCAGCGACGGCGCGCTGGTCGCGAGCCGCATCGCCCAGGGAGCGGGCGCGGCGCTGATGATGCCGGCGACGCTGTCGATCATCACCAACGCCTTCCCCGCCCACGAGCGCGGGCGGGCGATCGGCACCTGGGCCGGGGTCTCGGCGATGGCGCTGGCGATCGGGCCGCTGCTGGGCGGCTTTCTGACCGAGCACGTCTCCTGGCGCGCGATCTTCTACATCAACATCCCGGTGGCGGCGGCGGCCGTGGTCGCGGCCCTGTTCGCGGTCCGCGAGTCCCGGGACGAGTCGGTCGGGCGCGAGGTCGACTGGCTCGGGACCGCGGTCTTCACCGCCGGGATGACCGCCGTCGTGCTGGCGCTCGTCGAGGGCAACGCCTGGGGCTGGGGCTCCCCCGCCGTGGTCGGGCTGCTCGCCGCCGCGGTCGTCCTGCTGACCGCCTTCGGCGTCATCGAGGGGCGCGTGCGGGCGCCGATCATCCAGTTCGAGTTCCTGCGCAGCCGCAACTTCGTCGGCGCCAACCTGGTCGCGTTCATCGTCTCCTTCGCGATGCTCGCCATGTTCTTCTTCATGGCCCTCTACATCCAGAACATCCTCGAGTACTCGCCGCTCGAGGCCGGGATCCGCTTCCTGCCCACGACGCTGATGGTGATCGCGATAGCCCCGATCGCGGGACGGCTCACCGACCGCATCGGCCCGCGGCCGCTGATCGTCGCCGGGCTCAGCGTCGTCGCCGTGGCGCTCTACATGCAGTCGCGGATCGACGTCGCCACGACCTACTCGGACCTGCTCGTCCCCTTCGTGCTGATGGGGATCGGGATCGCGCTGACGATGTCGCCGATGTCGACCGCGGCGATGAACGCGGTCGCGACCGCCAAGGCGGGCCTGGCCTCCGGCCTGCTGTCGATGTCGCGCATGGTCGGCGGCACCTTCGGCATCGCCGTGCTCGGCGCCGTCTTTCAGGCGACCAGCTCGTCGAACCTGAGCTCGAGCCTGGCCGGGAGCGGGGTGAGCGAGGCGACCCGCGAGCTGATCGGAGACGAGCTCGGCTCCGGGGCGCTGGCCGGCACGCTCGCCCAGCTGCCGCCCCAGCAGGCCCGGCTGGCGGCGGACGCCGCGCGGGAGGCGTTCGTCGGCTCGATGTCGACCGCGATCGAGATCTCGGCCTTCATCGCCCTGGCCGGCGCCGTGCTGGCGCTGGTGCTGATCGTCCCCAAGGCGCGCGCCGGCGCCCCCGAGGCGTCCCCCGGCGCAGAGGACGAGGAGCTGGAGCGGCCGCCGGGCAGCGCCGCGCTCGCCTCCGGCCGCGCCGACTGAGCGGCGGCCCCGCGGCCCCGGCGGGACGCGGGCGGCGACCGATCGCCACGCCGCCCGCTACCGGCGACCCCGGAGCGGGCGCGACGATACGATCCGCGCCGCTTTCGTGACCCCGATCAAGGAGAGACGTGGCCCCAGACATCGCTGAAGTCGCCCAGCTCGACGTCGAGCCGGGCACGCTGCCGGAGAAGATGACCGCCTGGGTGATCCGCCCCGAGACGCAGGGCGAGCCCAAGGACGCCTTCAAGCTCGAGGAGATGGACGTCCCCGAGCCGGGCGCCTTCGAGGTGGTCGTGCGGGTGATGGCGGCGGGCGTCAACTTCAACAACGTCTGGGCCGCGCTCGGCGAGCCGGTTCCGGTCTTCAACTACGGCGACCATCCCGAGCACGGACACCACATCGGCGGCTCCGACGGCTCCGGGATCGTCTGGAAGGTCGGCGCCGGGGTGACGAAGTGGAAGCCCGGCGACGAGGTCGTGATGCACTGCAACCAGGCCTCCTACGAGGATGTCGAGGTGCACGGGCTCGACCCGATGGCGGCGCCGAGCCAGCGCATCTGGGGCTACGAGACCACCTGGGGCAGCTTCGCCCAGTTCACCAAGGTCCAGGCCCAGCAGCTGCTGCCGAAGCCCAAGAGCCTCTCCTGGGTGGAGTGCTCCGCCTACGGGCTCACCTACTTCACCGCTTACCGGATGCTGCTCAACCGCGGCGAGCTGCAGGCCGGCCACAACGTCCTCATCTGGGGCGCCGCCGGCGGGCTCGGCGTCTTCGCGACCCAGCTCTGCAAGGCGGCGGGCGCGAACGCGGTCGGCGTCGTCTCCTCGGAGGAGAAGGGCGAGCTGATCAAGCAGCTCGGCGCGGTCGACTACATCGACCGGCGCGAGTTCAAGGGCATGATGCGCACCGGCGAGGAGTCGCCGGAGGAGGAGAAGGCGCGCTTCAAGGAGTCGCGCGCCTTCGCCAAGCGGGTGAAGTCGATCCTCGGCGACGCCCCCGACGTCGTCTTCGAGCACGTCGGCAAGGCGACCTTCCCGACCTCGGTGTTCACGGTCAAGCCGTTCGGCAAGGTCGTGATCTGCGGCGCCACCTCCGGCTACACGCTCGACTTCGACGTCCGCTACCTGTGGATGAAGCAGAAGGAGATCCGCGGCTCGCACTTCGCGAACGCCTACGAGTGCACGCGCGCCAACCAGCTCATGGCCGAGGGCAAGATCCGGCCCGTCCTCTCGCGCGCCTTCGGCTTCGACGGCGTCCCGGAGGCGCACCAGGAGATGTACGAGAACAAGCACACCGGCAAGTCGACGATCCGCGTCGGGGCGACCGACGACGAGGCCGGCAAGACCGCCGACGGCGAGGGCGCGATCTGGGCCGAGGTCGGCGCCTGAGCGCCGCGGGCCCCGATTCGCGCGCGCCCAATAAGATCAGCCGGCGCATGGCCGAGGTAAACACCATCGAATGGCACGTGACGCCGATGCGGGCGGACCGCTGGTACGCGCTCTGGCGTCCGGCGGTGGAGCGCGCGACCGCCTACGGGGCGACCTCCTGCACCCTGACCCGGGCTGAGGACGATCACCTCCACTTCCGCCAGACGACCGTCTGGGAGGACCGCGCCGACTTCGAGCGCTACTGGTCCTCGGACGAGGTCGCCCGCGCCCGCGAGGAGGCGCACGACCTCTACGCCAAGCCGGTGCTGCCCGCCTGGCACGTGCTCCTGCACGCCGAGTAGCGGCCCCGGCTCCGCCAACCGGTCCAACCAGTAGCGCCCCGCGCGGGCGAGAGCGCTACATTCAGCGGCGTGGCCGAGGTTCTCTACTACGCGATCCCGTTCTTCGTCCTCCTGCTCGTCGTCGAGGCGCTCTCCTTCCGCTTCGCCCGCGACGAGGACGACCTGATCGGCTACGAGCTCCGCGATACGCGCACGAGCCTCGCGCTGGGGATCGGCAACGTGGCGATCAACGCGGTCTGGAAGTTCGCGGTCGTCGCCCTCTACGCGCTCATCTACGAGCTCACCCCCCTGCGGCTCGACCCCGGCGACTGGTGGGTCTGGGTGCTGCTCTTCTTCGCCGACGACCTCTCCTACTACTGGTTCCACCGGATCAGCCACGAGAGCCGCGCCTTCTGGGCCAGCCACGTCGTCCACCACTCCAGCACCCACTACAACCTTTCGACCGCGCTGCGGCAGACGTGGGTGCCGATGACCTACTTCCCCTTCTGGCTCTGGATGCCGGCGGTCGGCTTCGAGCCCTGGATGGTCCTGCTCGCCCAGGCCTGGTCGCTGATCTACCAGTTCTGGATCCACACCGAGCGGATCAAGAAGCTGCCGCGGCCGCTGGAGTGGGTGCTCAACACCCCCTCCCACCACCGGGTCCACCACGGCTCCAACGACGTCTACCTGGATCGGAACTACGGCGGCATCCTGATCGTCTGGGACCGGCTCTTCGGCACCTTCCAGGGCGAGGGCGAGCGGGTCCGCTACGGGCTGACGCGCAACATCGACACCTTCAACCCGGTGCGCGCGGCGTTCCACGAGTACGTCGCGATGTGGCACGACCTGCGGCGCGCCCGCGGCCTCCGCAACCGCCTCGGGGTCCTCTTCCGCGGCCCGGGCTGGAGCCCGCCCGGCGCCGAGCCGAGCGAGGGCACCCGCGGCTGAGGAAACAGGGGCCCCGGCGCCGCTCACCTGCCCAGTGGCCGGCCGCTGGGGAGATCCGCGTCGGCACTCCGACGTGATCCTCCCCACTGGCGCGGGGCGCCCCAGGACCGGCGGCCGCTGGGGAGATCCGCGTCGGTATCCCGACGTGATCCTCCCCACTGGCGCGGGGGCCTCAGTGCTGCTCGAGCGGGGCCATGGTCAGGCCGGCCTCGGCGAGCTGCTCCCAGTAGTGCTCGGCGGGCTCGCGCATCCCCGTCCAGACGATCGCCTGCCCGGTGCGGTGGATCACGTTCGCGAAGGCCATCCCGTTCTCGTAGCTGACCCCGGGCAGGACCCGCGCGAGGCTGCGGGCGACGTGCTCGAAGGTGTTGTGGTCGTCGTTGCGGACGATCACATGCCAGCTTCCGCCGGTCCCGGTGCCCGGTCCGGAGAGCCGCGGCCGCTCGACGGTCGTGGTGTCCATGCTTGCTGCTCGCACCCCCTCCACAGCCTATTCACAGGGCGCCGCCCGCCGCGCCGCGAGGGAGTCGGGCCTAGCCGCTGAGATCGCGGCGCGCGAAGAGGTGGGCGCCGACCGACGCGAGCAGCAGGCCCGCGATGGTGACGCCCGCGAAGGCGAGGGGATCGAGGCCCTCCACGCCGGCTCTGCCGTAGTAGCGGAAGACCGAGAGCGAGCGCAGCGGCTCCAGCGTCTCGGAGAGCCTGCCGAGCAGATCCACCACGTACATCGCGACCACCACGCCGGCCGACGCGCCGGTCACCGTCCCCGAGCTCGGCGTCAGGCCGGTGAGCAGCACCGCCACCCCGGCGCTGAAGACGGCCAGGGGCCACACGTTGGCGTAGCCCGCCGCCGTCAGCCCCGGCGAGAGGTCGGCGCCCACGATCGCGGCGGCGAGGCAGGTCAGCGCCCAACCGGCGAGCAGGATCGCCGCCGCCTCGACGGCCACCATGACCATCGCCGCCGCGACGAGCAGCCCGCGCGGGACCGGGGCCGAAAGCAGCACGTCCAGATAGCCGCGCTCCTCGGCGGCGGCGATCGTGGTCGCGATCGTGCGCAGGGCGAGGATCGCCAGCGCGATCGGAAGGATGAGGCTGAACAGCTCGGCGTTCAGGTACTCCTCAGCGCTGCTCAGGGTCTCGATCCCGAAGGCCTGCTTGAGGGCCTCCGGATAGCCCTCCAGGATGGCCCCCACCGAGCCCTCGAGCGACGGCCAGACGAGCGCGAAGAGCGCACCGGTCAGCCCCACCGCCAGCGACCAGATCAGCAGCCCGCGGGCGCGATCGGCGAGGCCACGCGCCAGCAGCGCGCTCACCGTCCCTCCCCTCCGCCGGGGCTCTCCCGGTCGCTGTAGTAGGAGAGGAAGATCTCCTCCAGCGTCGGGTGCGCGAGCTCCATGTCGACGACCCGGTGCGCGGCGGCCTCCTTGATCACGGGATCGAGATCGCCGCTCGCCTTGAGCTCGACCCGGGCGCCGTCGCCGCTGACGTCGCTCACGCCGGGCAGCGCGGCGAAGCCGGCCGGGTCGACCGGGTCGGCGAAGCGCAACGTGACATGGCGATAGCTCCTCAGGGTCAGCTCCGCGACCCGCTCGACGGCGATCAGCCGCCCCTCGCGGATGATCCCGACCCGATCGCAGACCCGCTCCACCTCGCTGAGATGGTGCGAGGACAGAAGCACGGTCGCGCCGCGCTCGCGCTGCTCGGCGACGAGAGCCAGGAACTCCTCCTGCATCAGCGGGTCGAGGCCGCTCGTCGGCTCGTCGAAGATCAGCAGCTCGGGCGCGTGGAAGAGGGCCTGAAGCAGGCCGATCTTCTGCCGGTTGCCCCGCGAGAGCTGCCCGATCGGCCGGTCGAGATCGGCGCCGAAGCGGGCCGCGAGCGCCTCCGCGTCGCCGAGCCCGGCGACGCCGCGCAGCCGCGCGAGCAGGGTCAGGATCTCGCGTCCGCTCAGCGCCGGGGGGCCGTAGGAGAAGTCGCCCGGCAGGTTGCCGAGCCGGCGCCGGATCGCGAGGCTGTCGCGGCGGCTGTCGAGCCCGAACAGCCGCGCCGCTCCCGCCGTCGGGTGCAGGAGGTCGAGCAGGGTCCGGATCAGGGTCGTCTTGCCGGCGCCGTTGGGCCCCAGCAGGCCGAAGACCTCCCCCGCCCCGACCGTGAGCGTGACCTCGTCGATGCCGCGCTGCGACCCGTAGCGCTTGCTGAGCCGGTCGGTCTCGATCACCGCCATCCGGGACATGGTGCCGCGGCCCGCGGCGGCTACATGGCGGTGGCGACGCTCGCGGGCCCGGGCGTCAGCCCGGGATGCCGACCTTGAGCTGGTCGAAGAAGCCGCGGGCCCGGGTCCCCTTCGCCCCCTTGTTGACGCCGTACACCAGCGCGGTCCTGCGGCCGCCGACCTCGGCGGCACCGGCGTCGTGGACCTTGGCGAGCCGCTTGCGGTTCACCATCGCGACCAGCGTCTCGTTGCGGACCTGGAGCTTGATCACGTTCTTGCGGTGCCCGCCGTTGATCAGCTTCCTGTCCCGCCCGCGCTCCAGCATCTTGCCGTTCTTGAGCAGCCGCCAGCGCTTCGACCGCGGGAAGACGCGCAGCTCATAGCCCTGCTTGCGGGCCGCCCGGACCGCCACCCCGAGGTAGGTCCTGCGGAAGACCGCCCGGTCCGTCTTCTTCGTCACCTTGGCGAGCACGCTCACGAACTGGTCGCCGCCCCTGGTGTCGCTCTCGACCGGGGTGGCCAGGGCGCAGTCCCGCTTGCCGCCCTTGATCGCGACGCCGACGGCGGACTTCTTGCGCCACTGCCGCTTGCACTTCTTCGCCTTGCCGCGCAGCTTGCTCAGCGACTTGTAGGCGTCCTTGCTCGCGAAGGACGTCTTGAAGACCGTGATTCCGGCGAGCGCCGGGCCGGCCGCGAGCATGGCCGCGGCGACGGTGGCGATGATCAGAAGTCTCTTCATGCGGCTCCGGAGGGTAGCTGGCATCCGGGCCGGGAGCGGGGCTCCGGGCCTGGTCTGGGATCTCACCTTCGAACACGGACGGGCCCCGGAAGTCGCGCCCGGCGCAGCGGCGGGAGGGCGCTGCGACCTACAATCGGGGCGATGAGCGAGCACCGCCTGCCAGAGCGCGACCGCCCCTGGGTGATGCGCACCTACGCCGGCCACTCGGACGCCAAGCGCTCGAACGAGCTCTACCGGCGCAACCTCGCCAAGGGGCAGACCGGCCTGTCGATCGCGTTCGACCTGCCGACCCAGACCGGCTACGACCCCGGGGCGCTGCTCGCCCGCGGCGAGGTCGGCAAGGTCGGCGTCTCGATCGCCCACCGCGGCGACATGGAGACGCTGCTCGAGGGCATCCCGCTGGCGGAGATGAACACCTCGATGACGATCAACGCAACCGCCGCCTGGCTGCTCGGCCTCTACGTCGCCGTCGCCGACGAGCAGGGCGTCGACCGCTCTCAGCTCAAGGGCACGACCCAGAACGACATCATCAAGGAGTACCTCTCGCGCGGCACCTACGCCT
>CAZARJ010000060.1:0-8334 GCA_964487515.1 uncultured Conexibacteraceae bacterium
CGTAGACCCCGGTCCCGGGGCTGGCGTCACTCATGGCGCGGCAGCTTATTGAGGTTGCGCAGCGGCAGGATCGCGTCTTCCGACAGCTTCGTCCACGACGTCGAGGAGCCGACCTACATACGCATCAGGGGAAAAGCGGGTGAGGACGTCCTCGCGCCCCCGCTCTGCGATGGCGCGACACTCAGCCTGATTTGCGGGATCGAGCGCCCAGCGCAGCGCCTCCGTAAGCGCACGTGGGTTTCCCGCCTCGACGACCAAGCCCGTCCGCCGATCCTCGATGTACTCCCGGACCCCCACCCCGTCAGTGACGATGACGAGCTTCCCGAGGGCCATCGGATTCAGGTAATTGTTCTGGCCGGCGCTTCTCCTTGTCGTCTTTGCCAAAGCCACGACGACCGCGCTGGAATCTCGCATGGACCGTTCATACTCGGTCCGCGGCAGTGACCGGAAGTCGACGTTCGGCGTGAGCTCATCGCGAGGGATGGGAGGAGGTCGACGAGCGCCTACCCTCAGCTGCATATCGGGCAGCTCGCGGGCCGCTTCGATCAGAGGCATGTAGTCGCGCAGCGAGTCTCCGCCGGAGAACACGAACCCCCCATCGCGGACCGGGGCGCGCAGCTGCTCGAGCGTAAGGCCGTGGTACCAGGGAGTGTGGTGAACGCGATCCGCCGGGACTCTCCAGTTCTCCTGAAACATCCGCTGCTCAGCCGCCGTGAGAACGCAGTAGTGCGTCAGCGGACCGTCCATGGCCCGAGCACCTGCGGTCGAGAGGAAGCGATCCAAGCGCGATACCCCGGGTCCCCATGTGCAGTCTTCGATCACCAACGGCACGCTCGATCGAAGACGGCGCAGGGCCACCGCAGCAAGCTGATTCAGACGGCTCTCCCCCTCCAATACCACCGCGTCGTGATCGGGCGCTTCAGCGAGAAGCCGTCGGAGGAGCGCGATCGACGGCTGGCCATCGACATGCACGCTACGGTCCATCCATTCCTGCCGCTCCGGAAAGTTGCAGGTCGTCAGGATCGTGGGGCCGGACCTCACCCTGAGCCCTTGCCGAAGCCCTGCCCGGACGAATCGGAGCGGTCCCGAATGAGCTTGGTCAGCGCCTCGTCAACTATAGAAGCCACTTTTTCCCATGCGGACTCGGACGTGACGCGCTGCCGGCCCCGCGCCCCCATCTCTCGAGCCTTGTCAGCATCACCCACAACGGTGGCGAGCGACGACGCCAGCGCGGCGGGATCGCTGGGAGGCACCAGCAGACCCGTCTCTCCATCGATGACTGCGGAATCGAAGTCCCCGATGTCGCTGGCGACGACGGCGCGCCCCATCGTCATCGCGAGATGGACGATCCCGCTCTGGTATCCGGCGACGTACGGCGTGACCACCACCCGCGCCCTCGCGAACAAGGGCCGGACGTCTTCGATCGGTACATAGCGATCGATGATCTCGACCCGGCCTGCATGACCGGCGGCCCACCTCTTCACCGCTTCGACGTCCACCTCCTGAGGGTTCGCAGCTCCAGCGATCATCAGTGTCGCTTTGGGCCGCTCGAGCGCCAGCCGGTCGAATGCGTCCATGAGAACCGGCAAGCCCTTGACCCTGTTCCAGTGTCCGAAGAAAAGGATGTGCTCCTCATCGCTCGCGGGAGGCGCCTCATCGGCGAAAACCCTCTCGTCGCCGTGGGGAATCAGCACGATCCGCTTCCTGACCCAGTGTGCTTGAAACTCCGCGCGGCTGCGCTCACCGTGCATGAAGATCAACGCAAATCGGGAGAATGCGATCCGCAAGAGCCAGTTGAGCAGCGGTGACCCTGAGTAGTGGCCACCGCCTCGCCAGCGGTTGAACACGCGGGCGTTGTGGCTTATCTGGGCAATCGGAGGACCGTGGGGAATCGCGGTAAGCCCTACGGCGCCCGCCGCCGCGATCGAAACGTCAAGCGACGAGTCCAGCACGACGACGTCATAGCCGCCGCGAGCGACCTCTCGGAGGATGCGAGCCCAAGCCATGCTCATGCGAGCCGCGACTCCCGCTCGCTTCCACTGAGCCGCGGCGAAGCCCGGCGGAGGCGGATCCGCTGATTTCACGGGCGGGGTGAGCACGGCCCTCATACGGGCTGCGCCGTCAAGACCCTGGAGCTCGTTTCCACGCGGAACGATTACGTCGACGTCGTTGCCCATTGCAGCCAGCCCATTCGCCAGCTGAACGGAATAGTGCAGCAACCCTCCGTACGGAGAGGTCTCCACGACGGCGATCCGCATCGGCGCTACGGCAGGCCCGGGCGGACCCTGATGATCAGCGGTAGAAGGGTTTTCGGAGCGTCCATACGCGAAAGCTTATTGATGGCAACCGGGATCCAGCCGGCGGTCAGGAGCTCAATCCACGGGCTTCGACGACCACCCGCTCAGAGCTCGGCGGTCGACCTTGCCGGAGCCGATGCGCGGGAGCTCCTCGTGGACGAACACGCGTTTCGGGACCATGAAGCTCTCGAGCAACTTCGCGCAGTGGCGGCGCACGGCGACAGGGTCCGCTTCGGCTTCTCGGCTGAACGTCACGTGCGCAATGACGGCCTCGCCGAGCATCCGGTCCGGCGCCCCCACGACCGCGACCTCGCGCACGCCGGGAAACGCATGAATCACGTCCTCGACCTCCCGCGGTGCCACCTTCTCCCCCCGCGACTTGATGATGTCGTCCTTTCGGCCGACGAAGTAGAGCAGGCCCTCTTCATCGCGGCGGAAGAGATCGCCGCTGGCCAGGACGCGCTCGTTCGGACCCATCCCGGGCCGCAGGCGCTCTCGCGTTGCCTCCTCGTTGCGCCAGTAACCCTGCATCACGTGCGGCCCTCTGATCATCAGCTCCCCCACCACCCCGGGCTCGGCCTGGCCGCCGTCCGCGCCGGCGACCCACGCCTCTGTCCCGGGGATGGGCACTCCGACTGAGGCGGGATGCGCATCGATCAGCTCGGGCGGGAGGTAACAGACCCGCTGGCACTCGGTCTGCCCGTACATGAGAAAAATCCGGGCGCCGGGGAGCGCCTCGCGAAGCGCGCGCACTGTCGGCGGGGGAAGGGCGGCCCCCGCGTTGGTCACGAAGCGGAGGTTCGGAAGCTCACGGTCGCTGAGGCCGCGGAGCGAAAGAAGCAACTGAAAGACGGTCGGAACCGCCGGCAGGCCGGTGATGCGCTTCTCCTCCAGCAGCTGGACGATCCGCCCCGCCGCCCCGAACCCGGGCTCGAGCACGAGCGTGGCGCCGGCGCGAACGCAGGTGAGGAGCTGGTAGAGCCCGTAACCGAAATAGAGCGGCAGAACGCAGAGGATCCGATCGTCGCGGCTCAGCTCCAGGTACTCGATGATCGAATCGGCGACGAACGACATGTTCGCGTGGTTCAGCGTGACCCCCTTCGGCTCGCCGGTCGATCCCGAGGTGTAGATCACCGCCGCCAGGTCCGGGCCGATCATCGGCGCCCGGTCGGCGGGAGCCGGGCCGGTGCCCGCTGCGCCGCGCAGGTCCTCGACGGCGATGAGCTCCACCCCGTCGGGAGCGCTCTCGGCTAGGGCCTCGACGGCTTCTCCGGGACAGACGAGCGCTCGCGCTCCCACGTCCTCGAGGATGCGTCGCAGCTTCCCCGGCCGCATGTCCGGGCTGAGTGGGGAAAAGGCCGCCCGGGCGCGAATCACCCCGTACACCGCCACTGCCATCTCGATGCCGTTCGGCAACAGCAGGGCCACCCTGTCGCGCGGTCCCACCCCACGGGCTCGCATGGTCGCCGCGCAACGGTCCGCCTCCCGGTCGAATTCGCCGTAGGTGAGCGACAGCTCCCCGACCGTCAGCGCAGTTTCGTGCGGCCGGGCGGCCGCCGTGGCACGAAGGTCCTCGCCCAGCGCCCTCGGTCTCAGCGCGCCGCTCGCTTCCGCGCGACGAAGGCGACGATCGCGTCGATGGAGCCGAAGTTCTCCTCGGTGATCTCGATGTCCTGGGTCGAGACGCCGTAGCGGGACTCGACCTCCTCGACGAGCTCGATGAAACCAAGGGAATCGACGATCCCCTTGGCCAGAAGATCGTCCCCGTCCGCAAGCTCCAAGTCCGGATAGAGATACATGAAGTTGTCTTCGATGAACGCCCGCAGCTCGCGCCGGACATCCACCCCCGTATCGGCTGTGCTCATGAAACCTCGCTTGTCGTTCGGTCGCTGGTGCGGTCGATCCGCACCCGCGCCGGTGCATCCTCGGCAGGATAGGCACCCGGGCGGTCGATGAACTGCGCATGCCAGAGCTGGGCCGAGAGGATTCCCACCAGCGCCATCCCCTCCCGCACACTATTCGCCTTGCCGCCGCGACAGCGGCGCAGGAGCCCCTTGACGCGGCCTGGATCCCAGAGGCCCACCCTGCTCAACGCGGCGTCGCTGAGCACGTCCTCGACCCACTCCGGCGCGCCGGCGCCGAAGAAGGGCTCCACCTCGGGGGCCCGGTAGGGCTGCTTGGGGCGGGCGGCGATCTCCGCCGGCAGGATGTCCGCCGCCAGGCGGCGCAGGGCAACCTTGCTCTCGCGCTCCCCGAGCTTGTCGGCCTCGTCCATGCAGATCGAGCGTGCGTACACGCGCGGATCCAGGAACGGATAGCGCCCCTCGACACCATGCGCCATCGAGACCCGGTCCCCCTGCGCGGCGAGCAGATACGGCGTGAGCAGCGTCGTGACCTCCAGCCAGGCCGCGCGATCGAGCTTCCCCCAGGCCCCGAAGCCGTCCGGGAGCCGCTCGCGCACCCGGTCCAGCGCGGTGGGCCCGCCGCCGAGGTGGGCGGACAGCTCCGCGCTGTAGAGGGCCCTCGCGGTGCCCGTCGCCGCGGCCCTGGGCATGTGCGAGGCGAGCGGATCGTCGCCCGATCCGGCCTCGAGCAGAAACCGCGCCCATGCCGGGCCCCGCCGGGCCGCGGAGCCGCCCAGGTGCGGATAGAGCCCCCCGAGCGCCTCGGCGGCGCGCTCCGGGTCACGGCGGTGCAGGTCCCGGAGCACCACCTCCCGGAAGAGGTCGTAGCCCCAGAACAGCTCGTCGGCGCCCTCGCCGGTCGCGACGACCTTCAGCCCGTGCGCTCTGACCTCGCGCGCAAGCAGGTAGAGCGGCACCGGCGCGGTCCGCACCAGCGGCGCCTCGGCGTGCCGGACGACCTCGGGGAACGCTTCCGCGATCTCCCGCCCCCCGACCTCGAGCACGTGATGGCGTGTACCGAGGGCCCTCGCGACGGTCTCCTGCTCGCCGCGCTCGTCGTAGCGGGGATCATCGAAGGCGACCGAGAACGTGCTCAGCTCGCCGCGCTGCTCACGCTGGGCGAGGGCGCTGATCAAGCTCGAATCGAGGCCGCCGGACAAGTAGGCGCCAACCGGGACGTCGGCCCGGAGCCGGAGGCTGACGCTGTCGCGGAGCAGCTCCTCGAGGGTCGCGGCGGGGTCGTGCTCGCCGATCCCGGGGCGCCACCAGTGGCCGCGGGCAGCGATCCGATCCTCCTCCCACGTGAGATAGGCGCCGGCCTCGAGCTGGTGGACGCCCTCGAAGGCGGTCCGTGCGGACTGCGGCGCCCAGAGCGTGAACACGTCGTCGAGCCCGGCGAGATCGGGGCGCGCCCGCACCTCGCCGGAGGCGAACAGCGCCTTCGCCTCCGAGCCGAAGGCGAGGCCGCCGTTGGGCAGCAGGGCGTATTGCAGCGGGCGGACCCCGAACCGGTCGCGGGCCAGCGTCAAGCGCCGCGCGGCGGGCTCCCAGAGGGCGAGGGCGAACTGACCGTTCAGGCGATCCAGGCCCGCGAGGCCGTCGCGCTCGAGGACCGCATGAACCACCTCGGTGTCGCTTTGGGTACGTAGCTCGACTCCCGAGGCCCGCAGCGACTCGCGCAGCTCGCGGTGGTTGTAGACCTCGCCGTTGTAGACGAGGATGCTGCCCTCACCACGCCCGGCAAGTGGCTGCCAGCCGTGCTCCAGATCGACGATCGAAAGGCGGGTCGAGACCATTCCCGCCCCCCGGTCCAGGAAGAGCCCGTAGCCGTCCGGGCCCCGATGCCGGATCGCTCTCGCCATCCGCAGCAAGGCCGACTCGGAGACCGGTTGCCGCGGATCGGAGCGCAAGATGCCCGCGATCCCGCACACGTCAGCGCTCCGGCTCGATCAGGACGGCGGGAGCGTGCAGATACTCGGTGGCGGTGCGGTGGCGATCGATGTCCGCGTAGGCGACCCGCACCTCCTCGGCCGTCATTCCGATCCGCTCGCCGAGCTCGCCGGCGTCGACCTCGTTGTCGCGACCCCAGAGCAGCTCGTCCATCCGCTCGTAGGGATGGCCGAAGAAGAACTCCTCCTGCGTCTGCGGCAGCGAGAAGGTCTCCGTCGTCGGCGCGCGGGAGGCGATCGCCTCGGGCAGCCCGAGCTCGCGCGCGAGCGCATAGACCTGGCCTTTGTAGAGACGTGCGATTGGCTTCACATCGGCAAGCCCGTCGCCACCCTTGACGAAGAACCCCTGCTCGTACTCGAGCCGGTTGGGCGTCCCGATCACCGCGTACGAGAGCCGGTCCGCCCACGTGTACTCGCGCAGCTTGCGCACCCGCTGCTTCATGTTGGTGGCGGCGAGGATCTGAAGGTAGGCGTCGGCCGGCATGCGGCGCTGCTCCGTCGACCCGTCGGGGCGCTCGACGACGAGCGAGAACACCGTGATGGCGCCGGAGGGGGCCGAGCGGACGAGCTTGTGCCGCCACGCCGGCTCGTAATCGGGGAAGACCATGCGGATCGCCTCGTCGCGCAGCGAGTAGCAGCCGAGGGCCTCGAGGGCGCCGGTGATCGGCTCGGCGACGCTGCGGGCGCCGAGGCTCTCCGCGAGCTCGGCGCCGAGCAGCGAGGAAGCGTCCCCCACGTCACGCTCCGGCAGCCGCAGCAACAGGACCCGTTCCGGTCCCAGGGCCCGGACGCAGATCCCGGCGGCGACCCCAGAGTCGACGCCCCCGGAGACGGCGACCACGGCTCCGCGCCGCCCAAGAGCCCTGATCGCGGCGGCGGTTTCTGCGGCGAGCTCGGCTAGGCACCGGGCCGGATCGAAGTCGTGCAATGGGCCGGCCGCGCGCCCTGCTTCGCCCCTCTTCACAGCCGCCATTCTAGGTAGATTCGGCGCCGATGGCCGAAATTCGACCGCTGGAGCGGACGGACCTCGCGGCGGTGACCGCTCTGCTCCGGGCGCATATGCGGAACTGGTCCCTGGACGAACGGATCCTCGCTGCGGTCACCCTCGATCACCCCTGGAGCGACCCGGAGCTACCGTCGCTGGTCGCCACCGACGATTCCGGGCGCGTCGTCGGCTTCATCGCGGCGCAGGCGCGGCGAATGCGCTTCGACGACCGCGATATCCGGGGCGTCTGCTGCGGCGATCTGATCGTCGATCCCGAGCACCGGGCGGGGGCCGGGGCGCCGGGAGCGCAGCTGCTCAGCAGGCTGCTGGAGGGCCCGCAGGACGTCACCTGGTCGGACTCCACAAGCGACGCGGTCGCCCGGGCGTGGCGGGCGCTGGGCGGCCACGTCGACCACGCGCGCGCGACGGACTTCATGCTGGTTCTGCACCCCGGCAGGTGGCTGAGCAACATCCTCACGACCCGGGCCCGAGGTCGCCACGTCGGGCGCCGGCTCGCGCCTGTGGGGTCCTTCCCCGGGCAGGCCCTGGGCGGATGGTTCACCGGGCGCCGGGTCGAGGGAGCCGCGGCCGACGTCACGGGAGAGGTCGCCGACGTCGGGGCGATCATCGAGGCGCTGCCGGCGATCATGCGCCGGATCCGGGTCTGCGTCGCCTGGGACGAGGCAGCGCTCGGGCACTTCCTGGCGCTACTTCAGAGGGTCGACGGCAACGTGCGGTGCCGGCTCGTGCGCCGGCGGCAGCGGCCGATCGGCTGGTACGCCTACATCGCGCGCCGCGGCGGAGCCAGCCGGCTTCTGCACCTCGCGGCCGCGGACAACGCCGTGGACGCCGTCGTGGCCGATCTGGTCGCCGATGCGCGATCGACGGGCGGCGCAGTCCTCTCGGGACGGGCGGAGCCGCATCTGGAGCGGCCGCTCCGCAACCGCCTTGCCGCGCTCGGCTTCGCCTGGCAGCCGGTGCTACGCGCCCGCGATCCCGAGCTCGCGGCGACCCTGGCGACGAGCTCCTCCCTCCTCACCCGCCTGGACGGCGAGCTGACGCCGTACTGACCCCGGCGCCGGAGCGGCGGGCCAGCGCGGCTACAGCCGGAGGATCCGCTTCGCCGCCCGCTTCGCGCGCGCCGAGAAGCTCCACCAGTCGTTCTCGAGCGCCGCGTCCGTGCCGCCGGTCCGGTCGAG
>CAZARJ010000061.1:0-5982 GCA_964487515.1 uncultured Conexibacteraceae bacterium
GGCGCGCGGAGGCCGGGACGCTCAGCCCGCCCGGGCGAGGCCACGCAGCAGGCGGGCGTAGCGGCGCGCGATCGCGGGCGCGCCGAACTCCGCCAGGGTCGCGCGGCGCAGGCGCTCACGGTCCCAGCGGCGCGCCCGCACGGCCTCGATCGCGGCGGCCACGTTCTCCGGGGTCGGGTCGAAGATCGGCTCACCGATCTCGATCCCGAGGCGGTCGCGGATCTCGACCAGCGTCGGCCCGAACCCGGCCACGGGCGTGCCCATCGCGAGCGCTTCCACGAAGACGAGTGCGAAGGACTCGCTGAAGCTCGGCAGGCAGAGCAGCTCGGCCGAGCGCATCACCCCGGCGACCCGCTCGACGTGCCCGCGGTAGCCGCCGAAGGGGGGGAGGTGGATGCGATCGCCGAGTCCGAGCTCATCGATCAACCCCTCGATCCGCTCCTTCTCCGGGCCCCGTCCCTGCATCGTCAGCTTCAGGCCGGGCAGCGACGCGACCGCCCGCACCATGCCCTCCGGGTTCTTGCGCGGGTTGAAGCTGGCCACGAAGGCGACCCCCTCGCGCCGCCCGCCCGCGACCTCGATCCCGGATCGCGCGAAGGCCGGCTGCAGCGGGTTGCCGATCACCTCGGCCCGCTCCGGGTAGCGCAGGCCGAGGTCGCGCGAGCCCTGCTCGAGCGTGTGCCGGGAGGGGAAGACGACCGCCGCGGAGGCGTCGAGCGCCGCCTGCGCGCCCGCCAGGTACCGCTCCCGCCGCTCGCCCTCCTTGGCGCGCACGGCCCGCCACTCGTGGACCACCGAGAGCAGCGGGATCTCCGGGGCGAGCTCGCTGTGCAGGCGCGCGTAGCGGGCGCCGTTGAAGGCGGCGAGGTTGTTGAGCAGGACCACGTCGGGGCGCTCGCGCTCCAGCGTCATCCGGGTGAAGCGCCGCGGCCGCCCCGAGCGCGGCTGCATGATGACCGGCAGCGGCGCCCGCCGCCTGGCCAGGCGGCGGAAGATCCGCTGCGGCGGCGGGATCAGGACGCCGACCGGCTCCACCCGGTGCCGCCAGGGTCGCCGGCGCAGCTCGTCGAGGAGGGTGACGTTGAAGCGCGTGACGCCGCCGCGCAGCTTCCCGCCCCATTCCGGGGGCACCGGGCCGACGACGAGCAGGCGCGTGCGCAGCCGTGCCGGCGGGCGCGGCCCGCGGGCCAGGAGCGAGCGCGGGCGCGACAACCCGCGCCCGTCCCTCAGCGACTCGCGGGGAGCGCCTCCGGCGCCCCCCGCGACCGGTATCGGCTCACGCGGGGACCGGCTCCGAGTGCGGCTCGGGCAGCGCGATGCCGAGGCCGTCGGCGATGCGCTGCGCGAACTCCTCGCTCACCAGCCGCCAGTGGCCGAGGGCGCGCTGCTGCACCTCCGCCTCGACGCCCGCGCCCATGTGGCCGGTGATGTTGCTGACCAGGCGGTCGCGCTCGTCATCGCTGAGCATCTCCCAGAAGGCGCGCGGCTGCGTGTAGTCGTCGTCCTCCGCGTGGCGGTGATAGCGGTAGCGGCCGATCCTGCCGCCGACCTCGTAGGAGCTCTCGTCCCAGGTCCCGTCCGCCGCCGGATCGTCGTAGCCGTTCGGCGCGTAGTTGGGACGGCCGCCGTGGTTGCCGTCGAACCGCATGTGCCCATCCCGGTTCTGGGTGTCGTTGGGAGCGTGCACCGGGCAGTTGATCGGCAGTCGCGCGTAGTTGGTGCCGATCCGGTAGCGGTGCGCGTCGGCGTAGGAGATGAGCCTGTTCTGGAGCATCTTGTCCGGCGAGGGCTCGATCCCGGGGACCATGTTGCCGGGTTCGAACGCCGCCTGCTCGGTCTCGGCGAAGAAGTTGTCCGGGTTGCGGTCGAGGGTCATCTTGCCGACCTCGTGCAGCGGGTAGTCCGCGTGCGGCCAGACCTTGGTCAGGTCGAAGGGGTTGAAGCGGTAGTCGTTCGCGTCGGCCTCCGGCATCACCTGCACGTGCAGGGTCCAGCTCGGGTGCTCGCCGCGCTCGATCGCCTCGAAGAGATCCTGACGATGGAAGTCAGGGCTCTCGCCGGCGAGCCGGTCGGCCTCGGCCTGGGTCAGGAACTCGTTGCCCTGGTCGGTCTTGAAGTGGTACTTGACCCAGAACGCCTCACCGGCCGCGTTCACCCAGCGATAGGTGTGGCTCGAGAAGCCGTCCATGTGCCGGAACGTGCGCGGCAGCCCGCGGTCGCCCATCAGCCAGATCACCTGGTGCAGCGCCTCCGGGCTGTGGCCCCAGAAGTCCCACATCATGTTGTGGTCACGCAGGCCGGTCTGCGGGTCGCGCTTCTGGCTGTGGATGAAGTCGCTGAACTTGATCGGGTCGCGGAGGAAGAAGACCGGCGTGTTGTTGCCGACCAGGTCGTAGTTGCCGTGCTCGGTGTAGAACTTGATCGCGAAGCCGCGCGGGTCACGCCAGGTGTCGGGGGAGCCCTGCTCGCCGGCGACGGTCGAGAAGCGAATGAACATCTTCGTCCGCTTGCCGACCTCGCTCAGGAAGTCCGCCCGGGTCCACTTGCTGACGTCCTGGGTGACCTCGAAGTGACCGTGCGCGCCGCTGCCCTTCGCGTGCACGACCCGCTCGGGGACGCGCTCGCGGTTGAACTGCTGCATCTTCTCGAACATGTAGCGGTCCTGATGCAGGATCGGGCCCTGCGGGCCGACCGTCATCGAGTGGTCGTTGTTCGGCGCCGGGGTGCCGTGATGGTCGGTGCGGGGCCTATTCTGATCGGACATGCGTCGCTCCTCCTGGGCTCTGATTCGAAGGTCTGGGATGGGTTGAAGGGGCGCGCGGTGGCTTGTGGCGCGCGGTGGCCGCAGTCTAGACGCAAACCCAGATTGGATGCAGTCCAGACTGCGAATCGCTCTTATCTGGCGCCGCGGTCGGCGCCAGATACCTAGAATGCCGCCCCGTGAGCGATCCCCTAGCCGCCCCCGCGCCGCCCGTGGCGCAGCCCGTGGCCGACCGCCTGCGCGCTCACGGCCTCCGCGTGACCGCCCAGCGGCGGGCGATCCTGGCCGCCTTCGACGAGCCCGGCGCCGGGCACCTGAGCGCCGAGGCGATCCACGAGCGCCTCGCCGACACCCTCCCCGAGCTCGCCCGCGCCACCGTCTACAACACGCTCAACGACTTCGTCGCCGCCGGCCTGCTGCGGCGCATCGACGGCCTCGGCCCGGCGCTCTACGACAGCGACTGCGACGAGCGCCACCACCACTTCCACTGCCTCGAGTGCGGGGGGCTGTTCGACGTCGAGCCCACGGGCGAGCCCGGGCTCGGGGAGTCCGGCTTCCAGGTCGAGCGCACCGAGATCCTCTTCCGCGGCCGCTGCGCCGCCTGCGCCCGGTAGCCGACCGCCGTCCTATCGCCCAGGCGGACAACGGCCGCCTTCCCTGGCCGTCAGGCCGGGATGGCCGATAGCCGGTCGCGTCACGCAGAACCGGAGCGCGGTGCGAATAGCTTGCGACTATTTGCAGTTATCCGACTCTCGCCGGCTCCAGGGAGGGGTCTCTTACGCTTCCACGCTTGACATACCGACCGGTATCTGAATAGATACGGCCGGTATGCGAAGTCGTGCCTCCTCGCCGACGCTTCCGCCCGGGCCCAGGTGGTCGGTGGCGCGGAGCACCGCCTCCTGGATGGCCCGGCCGCTGCCGACCCTGGAGCGGCTGCACCGGACCTACGGGGACACGTTCACCTTCCGGATCGCGCACGAGGGGACCTGGGTCTTCGTCTCCCATCCGGACGCGGTCAAGCAGGTCTTCACCGGCGACCCGCGCCTGCTGCACGCCGGCGAGGGGAACATGATCCTGCTGCCGGTCGTCGGGCCCAACTCGCTGCTGCTGATCGACGAGGACCGGCACATGGGCCAGCGCAAGCTCCTGCTGCCGCCCTTCCACGGCAAGCGCCTGCAGCGCTACGAGCAGATGATGGGGGAGGTGGCCACGGCAGAGCTCGAGCGCTGGCCGCAGGACACGCCGCTGCGGATGGACAAGCCGATGCAGGCGGTCACGCTCGAGGTGATCATGCGGGCGGTGTTCGGCGTCGGCG
The DNA here is from genome assembly GCA_964487515.1 of uncultured Conexibacteraceae bacterium. GTDB lineage: Bacteria > Actinomycetota > Thermoleophilia > Solirubrobacterales > 70-9 > RHKX01. Next base: position 4,077 of record CAZARJ010000061.1, read on the forward strand.
TGGGCTCCCGCCATGAGCGGCTCGGCGGGCTGCTGCGCAAGATGATCGCCGAGGTCAACGGCCCCGGCGGCTTCGGCGCCCCATTCCTGCTCGGGCCGCGGGCGGCGGCGCGGATCCTGCGGCGGCGCATGCGGCCCGTGGACGAGGAGATCGCCGCGCTCGTCGCCGACCGGCGCCGCGACCCCCACCTCGACCAGCGCGAGGACATCCTCTCGATGCTTGTGCAGGCCCGCCACGAGGACGGCTCGCCGATGTCGGGCGAGGAGCTGCGCGACGAGCTGATCACGCTGCTGGTCGCCGGCCACGAGACGACCGCCACCGCGCTCGCCTGGACCTTCGAGCGCCTCGTCCACAACCCGGCCGCGCTCACACGCCTGCGCGAGGAGCTCGACGCCGGCGAGGACGACTCCTATCTCGATGCGGTGATCCAGGAGACCCTACGCCTGCGCCCGGTGATCGGCCTGGTCGTGCGCCGCCTGCAGGCCCCGGTCGAGATCGCGGGCTACGAGCTGCCGGCCGGGGTCACCGTCGCGCCCTGCATCCACCTCATGCACCGGCGCCCGGAGATCTACCCCGATCCGCACGCCTTCCGCCCCGAGCGCTTCCTCGAGCAGGCGCCGTCGACCTACACCTGGATCCCGTTCGGCGGCGGCGTGAGGCGCTGCATCGGCGCCAGCTTCGCGCAGCTCGAGATGAAGGCCGTCCTGCGGGCCGTGCTCTCGCGCCTGGACGTGAGCGCCGCCGACCCGGCCCCGGAGCCCTTCTCCCGCCGCCTGATCACCAACATCCCGGCGCGTGGCGGCACGATCGTGGTCCACCGCCGCGAAGCTCCCGCGGCCACCCCGGCGGTCGGCGGCGAAGTGGAAGCTGTCGCCGCCGAATCGGCCACTTGAGCGCCACGGGCCTGAGCCGGCGCGAGCGGCACGCCCGCACCCGCGCCGCGCTGATCTGCGCGGCGGGCAAGGTCTTCGCCCGGCGTGGCCTGGAGCGCGCCTCGATCGACGAGATCGCCTCCGAGGCCGGCTACACCAAGGGCGCCTTCTACTCCAGCTTCGCCGGCAAGGAGGAGCTCTTCCTCACCCTCGTAGACGAGAAGTTCTCCGCCGAGGTCGAGCGCCTGGACGCGATGCTCGGCGACGGCGACGACCCCGAGCGGCAGGCGCGCGACGCCGCGATCGCCTTCATGAGCACCGTGCGCTCCGATCCCGAGTGGGCGCCGCTGTTCTTCGAGTTCACGGTCCGCGCCGCCCGCGTCCCCGCCTTCCGCGAGCACCTGGCCGAGCGCTACGAGACCCTGCGCCGCCGCCTCGCCGACGTCTTCGGCCGCTGGTCGGCGGGCTTCCCCGGCGAGCCCCCGATCCCGCTCGAGCAGATCGCGACGATGACCTACTGCATGGCGAACGGCTTCCTGGTCGAGCAGCTGATCGAGCCCGAGCTCAGCGACGAGCTCTACGGCTCGATGATGGGCATCTTCTTCCGCGGCCTGCGCGCCGCCGCCGAGGGGGCCGGCCCCGAGCGGGCGTAGGCCGGCGTTTCGGCGTTCGTCCCGATCTGAGCCGGGTCTCGGTCGCCGAACTGGGCCGGGGAGAGCCCGTATGCAGGCCGAACTTCATGCCACCTGGATCGATCCACGGTCCAGCCGCCCAGGCTCAGCCAAGCTGGGCCGGAAAGGGCCCGTATGCGGGTCGAGCTCCATGCCACCTCGCCCGCATGCCCGTGTGCTACGGAGCTAGTGGGCCGCCTCGAGCGTTTCGCGCTCTCGTGCGGCCGGCGGCGCTCGGCGGCTACGCTCAGGCACGGTGGACAGGGTGAGCGAGCGGGTTTCAGCGATCGAGCGAAGCTCCTGGGCGGACGCCGTCCCGCGTCCCTACTGGCTCGACCGGCCCGAGGCGCCCGAGCCGCGCCC
>CAZARJ010000061.1:6082-8325 GCA_964487515.1 uncultured Conexibacteraceae bacterium
AACCAGTTCCACTACTACCGGCTGACCGCCGACGACCGCATCCTCTGGGGCGGCTACGACGCGATCTACCACTACGGCAACGGCCTGCGCGCCGAGCACGAACAACGGGAGGAGACGTTCGCCCTGCTCGCGCGGCACTTCTTCGCGACCTTCCCGCAGCTCGAGGGCCTGCGCTTCAGCCACCGCTGGGGCGGCGCGATCGACACCTGCAGCCGCTTCTTCGCCTTTCAGGGAACGGCGCTGGACGGGCGCGTCGCCTACACCGTCGGCCACACTGGCCTGGGCGTCGGGGCGAGCCGCTTCGGCGCCCGCGTCGCCCTCGATCTGCTCGCCGGCCGCGAGACCGAGGCGACCCGCCTGCGCGCCTTCCGCGACAAGCCGATCCCCTTCCCGCCCGAGCCCCTGCGCTGGGCCGTGATCGAGCTGACCCGCAACCGCCTCGCCGCCGCCGACCGCCGCCGGGGCAGGCGCGGTCTCTGGCTTGGCCTCCTCGACCGCCTCGGCCTGGGCTTCGACAGCTGATCGTGAGCTCGTCCACGTTGACCGTCCGCGTGCAGCCCCGGGCCGGCCGCAACGAGGTGGCCGGGGAGCGGGGAGGGGCGGTGCTGGTCCGGGTCACCGCGCCGCCGGCCGATGGGAAGGCCAACGACGCGGTGCGGAAGCTGATCGCCAAGCGGCTGCGAATCGCACCGGGGCGCGTGGAGCTGATCCGCGGCGCCCGCTCCCGCGACAAGGTCCTGCGCATCGAGGGGATGGAGGCCGCCGAGGTGCGCCAGGGCCTGGGGCTCGGCTGACGGGCGCCGTAGGGCCGCCGCCGGCGAAACCTCTCAGTCGACTGCGGCGGTCACGGACACGCCGTCGTCGACATAGGTGGACTGGCGCTCGCGAACCTGCTTGCTCACCAGCTTCGGTGCCCGGCCGGTTGGAGCGATGCCGATCGCGAACTCGAGGCCGGTCGCGCGCGAGATCTTGACGAGGGTGTCGATGTCGGGGTTGTGCTCGCCTGACTCGAGCTTTGCGACACGCGGCTGGCTGACTCCGAGGCGAGCAGCGAACGCTCGTTGAGAGAGGCCATTCTCGGACCGGTAGCGGACGAGCTCGGCTGCTACCTCCCGCGCCAGCGCAAGGCGCTCCCACTCGGCACGGAAAGCTCCGTCGCGAACGATCTCCTCGCCGACAACCTCGCCATGAGTCTTCAGCTTGCTGATCTGGTTGGCGGTCATGCGGATCTCCCTGTCGCGGGTCGGTCTGGTAGCGATAATAGCACTGTTATCAGGCGACAATCCTCAGCGGTATTGCGCCGCCCGCTCCTTCGCCAGCCGAACCTTGCGCTCGAAGTCGCGCTTGGTTGCGACCGCCAGGATGATGAATTGATCACCGAACCGCCCGTAGACCGGTCGTACTGCCAGGGTGCGGCTTGCCTCGTTTGGTTGCCACACCATCAGAACCCCGGCGAGAGCGAGCGCGCCCGGCAGGATTCGAACCTGCGACCTCCGCCTCCGGAGGGCGGCGCTCTATCCAGCTGAGCTACGGGCGCGTGCGAGCAGCCAGTCTAGTCGGCCATCCGCGTACGCTTGCGCCCGCCATGGACCTCGACGTGATCTTCCTCGGCACCGGCGGCTCGGTCCCCTCAGCGCGCCGCAACACGGCCGCGGTGCTCGTGCGCCGGGGTGGCGACCGGCTGCTGTTCGACTGCGGGGAGGGCACTCAGCGGCAGATGCAGCGCTCGCTCGGCCTCGTGGCCCTGGACGCGATCTTCATCACCCATCTGCACGCCGACCACTACCTCGGGCTGCCCGGCCTGATCAAGACCTACGACCTGCAGGGCCGAACGGAGCCGCTGCCCGTCTACGGGCCACCCGGCCTGATCCGGCTCTTCGACTCGCTGAGCCGGATCATCGGGCGCACCGGCTATCCGATCCGGCTGCACGAGCTGAACCGCGGCGAGAGCGTCGACTACGACGACTACGTGGTCGAGCCCTTCGACGTCTCACACCGCATGGTCGCCAACGGCTACGCGCTCTACGAGGACGCCCGCCCCGGCCGCTTCGATCCCGAGGCGGCGAAGGCGCTCGGCGTCCGCCCGGGCCCGGCGTTCGGCGCCCTGCAGCGCGGGGAGGAGGTGGAGGCCGGCGGCGGGACCGTGCGGCCGGATCAGGTGATGGGAGAGGACCGGCCGGGTCGCAAGATCGTGATCACCGGCGACACGATGCCCTGCGAGGAGACCGCGATCGCCGCGCACG
>CAZARJ010000062.1:0-8318 GCA_964487515.1 uncultured Conexibacteraceae bacterium
GGAGGTCGGAGTGCAGCTTGGGATGATCGGTCTGGGACGGATGGGGGCGAATCTCGTCCGGCGTCTGATGCGCGACGGGCACGAGTGCGTCGTCTACGACATCGACTCCGCCGCGGTTGCGGAGCTGGCGGGGGAGGGCGCGACGGGCGTGGGCTCGCTGGCCGAGCTCGCGGCGGCGCTGGAGCCGCCGCGCGCGGCCTGGATCATGGTCCCGGCCGGCTACGTGCAGGGGACGGTCGACGAGCTCGCCGGAGCGCTCGAGCGCGGCGACGCGATCATCGACGGCGGCAACTCCTACTACCGCGACGACATCGACCGCGCGGCGCAGGTGGCCGGGCGCGGGATCGACTACCTCGACGTCGGCACCAGCGGCGGCGTCTTCGGGCTCGAGCGCGGCTACTGCCTGATGATCGGCGGGCCCGGCGAGGCCGTGCGGAGGCTCGATCCGATCTTCGCCACGATCGCGCCCGGGGTCGAGGCCGCGCCGCGCACCCCGGGCCGGGAGGGCGAGCCGGCGAGCGCCGAGCAGGGCTACCTGCACTGCGGGCCGACCGGGGCCGGGCACTTCGTGAAGATGGTCCACAACGGGATCGAGTACGGGGTCATGGCCGCCTACGCAGAGGGCCTGAACGTGCTTCAGAACGCCGACGCCGGATCGCGCGAGCGCGAGGTCGACGCCGAAACGACCCCGCTGCGCGACCCCGAGTACTACTCCTTCGACATCGACGTGGGCGCCGTCTCCGAGGTCTGGCGCCGCGGCTCGGTGATCGCCTCCTGGCTGCTCGACCTGACCGCGGCGGCGCTGCATGAGTCGCCCGGGCTGGAGGAGTTCGGCGGCCGGGTCTCCGACTCGGGCGAGGGCCGCTGGACCGTGCACGCGGCGATCGACGAGGGCGTCCCGGCCCCGGTGCTCAGCGCCGCCCTGTACGAGCGCTTCAGCTCGCGCGGGGAGGCCGACTTCGCCAATCAGGTGCTCTCGGCGATGCGCAAGCAGTTCGGCGGCCACGACGAGAAGCCGGGCTCCGGCGGCGAGGACGGCGGGCAGGGATGAGCCCCGCCACGCGCCAAATCCCCGCGCGGCGCGCCACCGCGGCGACCACGGTCCCGGGCCGGGTCGAGCGGATCAGGGGGGGAGCCCGTCCCGACCCGCACGCGATCGTGCTCTTCGGCGCCGCCGGCGATCTCGCCGCCCGCAAGCTGCTGCCGGGCTTCTTCCACCTCCAGCAGGCGGAGCTGTTGCCGGAGCGATTCCGGATCGTGGGCACCGCCGAGCAGGAGCTCGACGACGCGGGGTTCGCCGAGCACGCGCGCGCCGCGGTCGAGGAGTTCTGCCGCGTGCCGGTCGGCGAGGAGGCGTGGCGGCGGTTCGCCGGCCGGCTCTCCTACGTGCCGGTCTCCGCCGGTGCCGAGAGGCTCGGCGAGGCGGTGGCCGGGGCGCGGTCGGAGCTCGGCGACGGCCACCGGCTGCTGCACTACCTGGCGGTGCCCCCGGCCGCCTTCGGGTCGATCATCGCCGAGCTCGGCGAGCTCGGGCTGACCGGCGAGGAGGCCCGGGTGATCCTCGAGAAGCCGTTCGGCCACGACTACGACTCCGCCTGCGCCCTGAACGCGACGCTGCACGAGCAGTTCAGCGACGAGCAGATCTTCCGCATCGACCACTTCCTGGGCAAGGAGGCGGTGCAGAACGTGCTCGCACTGCGCTTCGCCAACGGCATCTTCGAGCCCCTGTGGAACCGCGCCAACGTCGAGTTCGTGCAGATCGACGTTCCCGAGACCCTCTCGATCGGCTCGCGGGCCGGCTTCTACGAGGGGACCGGCGCCTACCGCGACATGATCGTCACCCACCTGCTGCAGCTGCTCAGCTTCATCGCCATGGAGCCGCCGGCGGCGCTCGACGCGCGCTCCCTGCGCGAGGAGAAGTCGAAGCTGATGCGCGCGATCCGCCCGATCGACCCCAAGCGCGTGGTGCGCGGCCAGTACGAGGGCTATCGCGACGCCGAGGGCGTGGCGGCCGACTCCGACACCGAGACCTTCGTCGCCCTGCAGGTGGAGATCGACAACTGGCGCTGGGCCGGGGTCCCCTTCTTCCTCCGCACCGGCAAGTGCCTGGCCGCCTCAAGGCATCTCGTGGCGCTCGACTTCCGCGAGCCGCCGATGGCGATGTTCCCCAACGAGGCCCAGCATCAGGGCGCCAACCAGCTCGTCTTCGACTTCTCCGAGCCGGGCTCGATCACGGCCGACTTCCAGGCCAAGGTGCCGGGGGCGACGATGGAGCTGGGCCCGGCGCGGATGGTGTTCAACTACGAGCAGTCCTTCTGCGCCGACAACCAGCTCGAGGCCTACGAGCGGCTGATCCACGACGCGATGCTCGGCGACGCCACCCTGTTCACCGGCGCGGAGGGGATCGAGCGGCTCTGGGAGGTGAGCGCGGAGGTGCTCGACAATCCGCCCGAGCTGCATCCGTACCCCCCGGGATCGTGGGGCCCCGAGCAGGCGGAGGAGCTGATCGCGCCCTGGCGCTGGCGGCTTCCCGAGGACGATCCCGACCAGGAGCTGAGCGACCAAGGAGGAAGCGGCGCATGAGCGCGACCAAGGACCTGCACGATCTGGGCCAGAGCCTCTGGCTCGACTTCATCACCCGCGACGCCGTCCGCGACGGCACGATCGAGGGCCACATCCGGGAGCGCTCGCTGACCGGGCTGACCTCGAACCCGACGATCTTCGACAAGGCGCTGAGCGGCGGCGACGCCTACGACGAGCAGACGGCGGAGCTGCTGGCCGCGGGCAAGAGCGGGGAGGAGCTGTTCTTCGAGCTCGCCCTGACCGACCTGCGCGGCGCCTGCGACCTGTTCGCCGACGCGCATCGCCGCACGGCCGGGGTCGACGGTTGGGCGTCGCTGGAGGTCTCGCCGCTGCTCGCCCGCGACGCGCAGGGGACCGCCGCCGAGGCCGCCCGCCTGCACGCCGCCGGCGACCGGCCGAACCTGTTCATCAAGATCCCCGGCACGGTCGAGGGCAACCAGGCGATCGAGGAGTCGATCGCCGCCGGCGTGCCGATCAACGTGACCCTGCTCTTCGACACCGACCAGTACCTGGCCTCGGCCGAGGCCTACATGCGCGGGATCGAGCGCCGGATCGCGGACGGCCTGGACCCCGACGTCCCCTCGGTCGCCTCGCTGTTCGTGAGCCGCTGGGACGTGGCCGTCTCGGGCGAGCTGGAGGGCGATCTCGCCGACCGGCTCGGCAGCGCGGTGGCCAGCGAGGCCTACTTCGCCTACCGCCGCCTGCTGGAGAGCGACCGCTGGCTGGCGCTGGCCAACCAGGGGGCGCGTCCGCAGCGCTTCCTCTTCGCCTCCACCGGGACCAAGGACCCGGCGCTGCCCAAGGCCAAGTACGTCGAGGAGCTGGCGGCGCCGCTGTCGATCAACACGATGCCGTCCGACACCCTGGCGGCGGTCGAGGAGCTGGGCTCGATCGGCGTGGCGCTGAGCGGCGACGGCGCCGAGAACGCGGCCCTGCTGGCGGAGCTCGACGCGGCGGGGATCGACCGGCCGGCGCTGGCGAAGCGGCTTCAGGACGAGGGCGCGGAGAAGTTCGTCAAGAGCTGGAACGACCTGCTCGAGCGGATCGAGGAGAAGAGCGAGGCGGTGGCGGCGCGCTGATGGGCGCCGTCGACGACGCGGGGGCCGGGCTGCGCAGCCTGCCCGCCTACGAGCGGCTCGCCGCCCATCACGCCGAGGTCGGCGGCCTGCACCTGCGCGAGCTGTTCGGCACCGACCCGCTGCGCGGCGAGCGCCTCGTCGCCCACGCCGCCGGGCTCCGGCTCGACTATTCCAAGCACCGGGTCACCGACGAGACGATCGGGCTCCTCGGCGCCCTGGCGCGCGAGGCCGGCCTGCGCGAGCGGACCGAGGCGATGTTCGGCGGCGAGCGCATCAACGCCACCGAGGACCGCCCCGTCCTGCACGTCGCCCTGCGGATGCCGCGCGAGCGCTCGCTGCTCGTCGACGGCCGCGACGTGGTCGCCGACGTGCACGAGGTGCTCGGCCGGATGGGCGCCTTCAGCGATCGGGTGCGCTCGGGGGAGTGGCGCGGGCACACCGGACAGCGGATCCGCAACGTCGTCAACGTCGGCATCGGTGGCTCGGACCTGGGTCCGGCGATGGCCGACCGGGCGCTGCGCCACTACGCCGACCGCGGGCTTCGCTGCCGCTTCGTCTCCAACGTCGACGCGACCGACTTCGCCGAGAAGACGCGCGATCTGGACCCGGCCGAGACCCTGTTCGTGATCGCCTCGAAGACGTTCACGACCCTGGAGACGATGACCAACGCGAGGACCGCCAGGGAGTGGGCGCTGGCCGGGCTCGGCGGCGATGAGGAGGCGGTCGCGCGGCAATTCGTCGCCGTCTCCACGAACGCAGCCGAGGTGAGCGCCTTCGGGATCGACACCGACAACATGTTCGGCTTCTGGGACTGGGTCGGGGGCCGCTACTCGATGGACTCGGCGATCGGCCTCTCGACGATGCTGGCGATCGGCCCGGAGCGCTTCGCCGAGATGCTGGCCGGCTTCCACGCGATCGACGAGCACTTCCGCTCGACCCCGCCGGAGTCGAACCTGCCGGCGCTGATGGGGATGCTCGCCGTCTGGTACGCGGACATGTTCGGCTCGGAGACGATCGCGGTGCTGCCCTACGAGCAGTACCTGGAGCGCTTCCCCGCCTACCTGCAGCAGCTGACGATGGAGTCGAACGGCAAGCGGGTGCGCCTCGACGGCGCCGCGGTCGACTACCCGACCGGGCCGATCTTCTGGGGCGAGCCGGGGACCAACGGCCAGCACTCCTTCTACCAGCTGATCCACCAGGGCACGCACCTGATCCCGGCCGATCTGATCTGCTTCATGCGGCCCCTGAACCCGCTCGGCGACCACCACGACCTGCTGATCGCGAACGTCTTCGCCCAGGCCGAGGCGCTGGCCTTCGGCAAGACCGCGGACGAGGTCCGGGCCGAGGGCGTCGACGAGGCGCTGGTTCCCCACAAGACGTTCCCGGGCAACCGGCCCACCAGCGTCCTGATGGCCGAGCGGCTCGACCCGGAGACGCTGGGCAAGCTGGTCGCGCTCTACGAGCACAGCGTCTTCACCCAGGGCGTCCTCTGGGGCGTCAACTCCTTCGACCAGTGGGGGGTGGAGCTGGGCAAGACGCTCGCCAGGCGGATCGCCCCGGAGCTGCAGGCGGAGGTGGAGCCGGAGCTCACCCACGACAGCTCCACGAACGCCCTGATCCGCCACTACCGGGCCCACCGGGGCTGAGCCGGGGGCGCGTGGCGGGGCCGTGAGGAGTCCGGCCTCGCGCGGCGATATCGTGCCCGGCGTGTTCGGCCGCGCGGCGGGTAGATCGTTTTCGTGAGCGCCGCGTTCGTCGGCATCGACGTCGGCGGGACGAAGATCGCCGCCGCGGCGCTGAGCGGCGGTGAGCTGAGCCGCCACTCGGTCGCCCCGACGACCGCCGAGCGCTCCGAGGCGCTGCTGGACGAGATCTCCGCGGCGGTCGAGGAGACCCGCGAGGCGGAGACGGCGGCGGTCGGCATCGGCGTGCCGTCGGTGGTCGACTTCGACAGCGGCCGGGCGCGCTCCTCGGTGAACGTACCGCTCGCCGACGTGCCGCTGCGCAGCGTGCTCGGGGAGCGGCTCGGCCTGCCCGTCTTCGTCGACAACGACGCGACCGTGGCCGCGCTCGCCGAGGCGCACTCGGGCGATCAGCTCGTGACCCGGGATCTGGTCATGCTCACGGTCGGGACCGGGGTCGGCGGCGGCCTGGTCCTCGGCGGCCGCCCCTACCGCGGGGCGACCGGCGCGGCGGCCGAGCTCGGCCACACGATCGTCGCCGCCGACCTCGAGGGGCCGGAGGAGCCGGGGGGCGACTTCCCGCTGCCGGGATCGCTGGAGTCGCTGGCGGCGGGATCCGTGCTCGACCGGATGGCCGAGGCGGCGGCCGCCGCCGAGCCCGACTCATATCTCGGCCGCGCCGCGGCGGGCGGCGGGCGCGTCGACGGCCGGCACGCCCTGGAGGCCGCCCGGGCCGGGGACCCCGCCGCGCAGGCGCTCTTCACGCGGCTGGGCGAGCGGCTCGGGCTCGGGATCGCGAACGCGATCAACACCTTCGACCCCGAGGTCGTGGCGATCGGCGGCGGCGTCTCCGCGGCCGGCGAGCTGCTGCTCGAGCCGGCCCGGCGCAGCGCTCTGGCGCGCGTGCTGCCCGGGGTCGGCACCCGGACCGAGATCAGGATCTCGCGCCACGGGCCCCGGGCGGGCGTTCTCGGGGCGGCGCTGCTTGCGATGCTGGAGTTCAACCGAGGGAAGGAGCCAGGCTGATGGCGGACGGGAAGACGGCAATCGATCCGGCGGGCGAGCTCGACGAGCTGGCCGTGAACACGATCCGGACGCTCTCCATGGACGCCGTCCAGAAGGCGAACTCCGGGCACCCGGGCGCGCCGATGGGGCTGGCGCCGATGGGCTACGTCCTCTTCTCGCGGATCATGCGCCACAACCCGGCCAACCCGGCCTGGCTGAACCGCGATCGCTTCGTCCTCTCCGCGGGCCACGCCTGCATGCTCCAGTACTCGCTGCTGCACCTGTGCGGCTACGACCTGACCCTCGACGACATCAAGCAGTTCCGCCAGTGGGGAAGCCGCTGTCCGGGCCATCCCGAGCTCGGGGTCACCCCGGGGGTGGAGATCTCGACCGGGCCGCTCGGGCAGGGCTTCGCCAACGGGGTCGGCTTCGCGCTCGCCGAGGCCCACTTCGCGGAGCGCTTCAACCGCGCCGGCCAGGAGGTCGTCGACCACCACACCTGGGTGATCTGCAGCGACGGCGACATGGAGGAGGGGATCGCCTCCGAGGCCGCCTCGCTGGCCGGCAACCTCGGCCTCGGCAAGCTGATCGCGATCTACGACGACAACGAGATCTCGATCGAGGGCTCGACCGCGCTCGCCTTCCACGAGAAGGTGGCGGGTCGCTTCGACGCCTACGGCTGGTCCGTGCACGAGCTGCCCGACGAGGCGAGCCTGGAGCAGATCGAGCTCGCGCTGCGCGAGGCCAAGGACGTCACCGACCGGCCCTCGCTGGTGATCTTCCCCTCCCACATCGGCTACGGCAGCCCCAACAAGCAGGACACCGGAGCCGCCCACGGCTCGCCGCTGGGCTGGGACGAGGTGAAGCTGACGAAGGAGAGCCTCGGCTGGCCCTACGAGGAGCCGTTCACGGTCCCGGACGAGGTGCGGGAGCTGTTCGCGGGCGTGCGCGAGCGCGGCGAGGAGGCCGAGCGCGAGTGGTCGCAGGCCTTCGAGACCTACGCCGCCGAGCACCCCGACCTCGCCGCCGAGCTGCAGCGGCTGGACCGGCACCGGCCGCCGAAGCTGCCGCCGATCTCGGAGGCGCCCACGTTCGAGGTCGGCGGCGACGCGATCGCCACCCGCAAGGCGTCCGGGAAGGCGCTCAACTGGCTCGCCCCGCAGGTTCCGGAGCTGCTCGGAGGGGCCGCGGACCTGGCGCCCTCGACGGCGACCAACCTGGAGGGCGAGCGCAGCGTGCTGCGGCACGACTACGGCGGCCGCAACCTGCACTTCGGGGTCCGCGAGCACGCGATGGGCGCGATCGTCAACGCGCTCGCGGTGGAGGGGCTGCGCGCCTACGGGGCGACCTTCCTCGTCTTCAGCGACTACATGCGCGGCGCGATCCGCCTCGCCGCGCTGATGGAGATCCCCTCGATCTTCGTCTACACGCACGACTCGATCTGGGTCGGCGAGGACGGGCCCACGCACGAGCCGATCGAGCACCTGGCCTCGCTGCGGGCGATGCCGAACCTCGAGGTGATCAGGCCCGCCGACGTGCACGAGAGCTTCCTCGCCTGGCACTGGTTGCTGGGCGCGAGCTCGGTGCCGACGGCGCTCGTCCTCTCGCGCCAGGGCCTGCCGGTCATGGACCGGGCACGGATCCCCGACGACGCGATCGCGCGCGGCGCCTACGTCTACAGCGACGCCGAGGGAGGCGATCCGGAGCTGATCCTGATCGGGACCGGCTCGGAGGTCGCGCTCTGCGTCGAGGCGGCGGAGACGCTGGCCGGCGAGGGGGTGCGGGTGCGGGTCGTCTCGATGCCCAGCACCTCGCGCTTCAAGGCGCAGGACGCCGCCTACCGGGACGAGATCCTGCCGCCCGCCGTCACCGCGCGGCTCTCGGTCGAGGCGGGCTCGGATCTGGGCTGGCATCGCTGGGTGGGCGAGCGCGGGGCGAGCATCGGCCTCGACCACTTCGGCGCCTCGGC